>NZ_VRUT01000100.1:0-18351 GCF_008039465.1 Methylobacterium sp. WL120
GCCGCCGACGCGGCCGGCCGCGTGACGATCCGGCCGGCGCCACCGCGGCGTGGCGACGACCCCGCCCCCGACAGCCTCGCCACTGACAGCCTTGCCGCAGGGGCGCCCGGCTTACTTGGCAAGGGGGAGGGCTCTGCCTACATTGGCTCGGCGTGCGCGGACGAACCCGCAGCGGCGGGCAGCCGGCCCACACGCCCCAGGGATTGATCGATGAACCCGAATTTTCGCAATTTTGCCTTGTGGGTCGTCATCTTCCTCCTCGTCCTGGCCCTGGTGACCCTGTTCCAGAATCCGGGTCACCGCGGCGGCGGGAGCGAGATCGCCTACAGCCAGCTTCTCAACGACGCCGACGCCGGCAAGATCCAGTCCGTGGTGATCTCGGGCCAGGACGTGTCCGGCTCGTATGTCGGCGGCGGCAGCTTCACCAGCTACGCGCCGAACGATCCCGGCCTCGTCTCGAAGCTTTCGGGCAAGGGCGTTCAGATCACCGCGCGTCCCCCGTCCGACAACACCCCGTGGTTCATCCAGCTCTTGGTCAGCTGGCTGCCGATCCTCGTCTTCATCGGCGCCTGGGTGTTCCTGTCCCGGCAGATGCAGTCGGGCGCCGGCCGCGCCATGGGCTTTGGCAAGTCCAAGGCGAAGCTGCTGAACGAGGCGCATGGGCGCGTGTCGTTCGATGACGTCGCCGGCGTGGAAGAGGCGAAGGAAGACCTGCAGGAGATCGTCGAGTTCCTGCGCGATCCCCAAAAGTTCCAGCGGCTCGGCGGGCGCATCCCGCGCGGCGTGCTTCTCGTCGGCCCCCCCGGCACCGGTAAGACCCTGATCGCCCGCGCGGTGGCGGGTGAGGCCAACGTGCCGTTCTTCACCATCTCGGGCTCGGACTTCGTCGAGATGTTCGTCGGCGTCGGCGCCAGCCGCGTCCGCGACATGTTCGAGCAGGCCAAGAAGAACGCGCCCTGCATCATCTTCATCGACGAGATCGACGCGGTCGGTCGCCATCGCGGCGCGGGCCTCGGCGGCGGCAACGACGAGCGCGAGCAGACCCTCAACCAGTTGCTCGTGGAGATGGACGGCTTCGAGGCCAACGAGGGCGTGATCATCATCGCGGCGACCAACCGCCCCGACGTGCTCGACCCGGCCCTGCTGCGTCCCGGCCGGTTCGACCGCCAGATCATGGTGCCGAACCCGGACGTCACCGGCCGCGAGCGCATCCTGCGCGTCCACGTCCGCAAGGTGCCGCTGGCGCCGGACGTCGACCTCAAGGTCATCGCCCGCGGCACCCCCGGCTTCTCGGGCGCCGACCTGATGAACCTCGTCAACGAGTCGGCTCTGTTGGCCGCGCGTCGCGGCAAGCGCATCGTCACGATGCACGAGTTCGAGGACGCCAAGGACAAGGTCATGATGGGCGCCGAGCGGCGCACCCTCGTCATGACCGAGGACGAGAAGCGGCTCACGGCCTACCACGAGGGCGGCCACGCCATCGTCGCCTTCAACGTGCCGGCCACCGATCCCGTCCACAAGGCGACGATCATCCCGCGCGGCCGTGCGCTCGGCATGGTCATGCAGCTGCCCGAGCGCGACAAGCTGTCGATGTCGTTCGAGCAGATGACCTCGCGCCTCGCCATCATGATGGGCGGCCGCATCGCCGAGGAGATGACCTTCGGCCCCGACAAGGTCACCTCGGGGGCGCAGTCCGACATCGAGCAGGCGACGCGGCTCGCCAAGATGATGGTCACGCGCTGGGGATTCAGCCCTGAGCTCGGCACCGTCGCCTACGGCGACAACAACGACGAGGTCTTCCTCGGCATGTCGATGGGCCGCCAGCAGACGGTGTCCGAGTCGACCGCCCAGAAGATCGACGCGGAGGTCCGCCGCCTCGTCGAGACCGGCCTGGAGGAGGCCCGTCGCATCCTCGCCGACAGGAAGGACGACCTCGAGGCGCTGGCGCAAGGGCTGCTCGAATACGAGACGCTGTCCGGCGACGAGATCAAGAACCTGCTGAAGGGCCGTCCCCCGGTCCGCGACGGCGGCGACGTGCCGCCGACCCCGGCCCGCGGCTCCTCGGTGCCCTCCGCCGGCCGCGGCCGGCCGAAGGAGAGCGACGGCGGACTGGAGCCGCAGCCGCAGGGCTGATCGGTCTGACCTGTCGGCCAACGAAGAGGGCGCCATTGCGGCGCCCTTTTCTTTGGGCGGTTAGCCCATTCGATGGATGAGGGCGCGCGGGTCCCCTGTCGCGTCCGGGAGAGGGGGCCGGTCGGCGCCACGCTGCGGAGCAGCGATGAGACAAGCTGCGCGATGACGGCGTCGATTCACTGTAACGGGACGCGATCTGCGCTCGCCGTGCGATCGATGATAGGTTGACCGAAAGGTCGCGCGCCCGAGGGGACGGAGAGTTTCGTGAGAAAGTATTTCGGCACCGACGGCATTCGCGGCCGGGCCAACGGGGTGATCACGCCGGAGCTGGCGCTGAAGGTCGGCCAGGCGGCGGGGCTGGTGTTCCAGCGCGGCGACCATCGCCACCGCGTCGTCATCGGCAAGGACACGCGGCTCTCGGGCTACATGATCGAGACCGCGCTGATCGCCGGCTTCACCTCCGTCGGCATGGACGTGCTGCAGCTCGGGCCGATGCCGACCCCGGCGGTGGCCATGCTGACCCGCTCGATGCGCGCCGACATCGGCGTGATGATCTCGGCCTCGCACAACCCGTTCGAGGACAACGGCATCAAGCTGTTCGGGCCCGACGGGTTCAAGCTCAACGACGCGATCGAGCGCGAGATCGAGGCGCTGATCGACAGCGAGCTGCACACCAAGCTCGCCGGCTCGATGTCGCTCGGCCGGGCCAAGCGCATCGAGAGCGTGCACGCCCGCTACATCGAGTTCGCCAAGCGCTCGCTGCCGCGCAACGTGACGCTGGACGGCCTGCGCATCGTGGTCGACTGCGCCAACGGCGCCGCCTACCGCGTCGCGCCCGAGACCCTCTGGGAGCTCGGCGCCGAGGTGATCGCCATCGGCGTCGAGCCCGACGGCTTCAACATCAACCGCGACGTCGGCTCGACGGCGCCGGCCGCCCTCGTCGCCAAGGTCCGGGAGCTGCGGGCCGACATCGGCATCGCGCTGGACGGCGACGCCGACCGGGTGCTGATCGTGGACGAGAAGGGCCAGGTCGTCGACGGCGACCAGCTCATGGCGGTCGTCGCCCGCTCGTGGAAGGAGGACGACCTCCTGACCCAGCCGGGCATCGTGGCCACGATCATGTCCAACCTCGGCCTGGAGCGCTACCTTGGCGGGATCGGCCTCTCGCTCGCGCGCACGGCGGTGGGCGACCGCTACGTGCTCGAGCATATGCGCGAGCACGGCTACAACCTCGGCGGCGAGCAATCCGGCCACATCATCATGTCGGACTACGCCACCACCGGCGACGGGCTGGTGGCCGCGTTGCAGGTGCTGAGCGTGGTCCAGCGCAGCGAAAAGCCGGTGAGCGAGGTCTGCCACTGCTTCGATCCGCTGCCGCAGATCCTGAAGAACGTGCGCTACCGCTCGGGCGAGCCCCTGCGCGCCGACAGCGTCGTCACGGCGATCGAGCACGCCCGCGAGCGCCTGGGCAACGGCGGCCGCCTCGTCATCCGCCCCTCCGGCACCGAGCCGGTGATCCGCGTGATGGCCGAGGGCGACGACCGCGGCCTCGTCAACGACGTCGTGGACGAGGTCGTGGATGCGGTGACGCGCGCCGCCGCCTGAGCCGGTCGGCTTGCGCGCATCCCCTCTCCCCGCAGGCGGGGAGAGGGCTTGGCCGACCTCGTCGTCGGCCAAGCGAGGCGGTAGCCGAAGGTGAGGGGGCTTGGCCGAAGGAGGCTCGTCCGTTGGCACCCCCTCACCGCCGCTACGGCCTTGCCTTCGCTTCCCGCACGGACGGCGAGGTCCGTGCGGGCCTCTCCCCGCCCGCGGGGAGAGGAGGCTCTCGGTCGACGAAGCGCATCCTTCGCGATCGAGCTTGAGAATGAACGTTCATTGACTTGGGAATGAACGTTCATTATACCAGCTCGGTACGCAGGAGTCCGCCATGGGCGTTTCCGTTTCCGACAGCCGGTTCGACCTCGCCCCCCGCCTCGCGGAGCTTCGCGCCGTCGCGACCCCGGCCAACCTCGCGGTCGCCGCGCTCCTCGGCCTCGGCTGGGTCGCGCTGATCGGCTGGACCGGGGCCGGCCCCGCCGGCTGGCAGGCGCGGTCCTGCGCCGGGCTCGATTTGCGGCCCGCCGCCTGCGCGGGCGTCCCGACGGGCAAGGATGCGAGCCGCATCGTTCCGCACGAGCTCACGGCGAGCGTCGCCCGATGAGCGCCGGCGGCGCGGTGGTCGCCGCGCGGATCGAGCCCTCGGCCCGGCGCGAGCACATCCTGGCGGCCGCCGAGGCGTGCTTCGTGCGCAACGGCTTCCACCGCACCACGATGCAGGACCTCGCCCGCGAGGCGGCGATGAGCCCGGGCAACTTCTACCGCTACTTCGCCTCGAAGGAGGACCTCGTCCTCGGGCTCGCCGAGGGCGAGCGCGCCCGCGGCGCCCGCCTGGTGGCCGAGCTGGAGCGCGACGGCGACCGCCGCGCGGCGCTCCTCGGCATCGTCACCCGCTACTTCGTCTCGATCACCCGCGAGACCGCGATCCTGCGGATCGACATCTGGTCCGAGGCGACCCGCAACCCGGCCATCGCCGCGATGACGGCGCGGGGCGAAGCCGAGGCGCGGAGCTGGTTCGTCGAGACCTTCGGCGTGTTGGCGCGGTCTCCCGCCTGCGATCCGGTCGCCCTCTACGCCCTGCTGGGTCCCCTGATGAAGGGCATCGTCGTCGATCGCGCGCTGCTGCCCGACTACGACCCGGCGGCATCCGTCGCCCAGCTCCTCGCCCTGCTCGAGGCGGGCCTGGACGGGCGCCTTCCCCTCGCCCCGACCTCCTCCGCGGAGCCCAGCCGATGACGTTTTCCGCGCCCGGCGCCCGCCACTTCGGGCTCGCCGCCCTCGTCGTATCCCTCGCGCTACCCCTGCCGGCGCAAGCCGGAATCGCCCCGGCGCCGGTCAAGGCGGCGCCCGCCCCCGCGGTCAGCGTGGTCGAGGCGGCGCGCCGCGAGATCGTCGAGAGCGTCGTCGTCACCGGCACGCTGGTGCCGCGCGACGAAATCCTGATCACCCCGGAGATCGACGGCTACCGCGTCACCGAGGTGCTGGTCGAGGAGGGCGCCCGGGTCGCCCGCGGCCAGGTGCTCGCCCGCCTGTCGCACGACCTGATCGACCGCCAGATCGCCCAGCAGGCCGCCCTCGTCGACAAGGCGACCGCCGCCGTGCCGCAGGCCGAGAGCACCATCGAGCAGGCGGAGGCGGCAGGCCTCGAGGCGCGCCTCGCCTACGACCGCGCCAAGCAGCTGATGCAGACCGGGAACGGCACGGCGGTGATCATGGAAGGGCGAACCTCGGCGATGCGCCAGGCCGAGGGCAAGCTCGCCTTCGCCCGCAACGGCCTCGTCATCGCCAAGGCCGAGCTTGCCCAGGCCAAGGCGGTGCGGGACGAGCTGGAGCTGCGGCTCGCCCGCACCGAGATTCGCGCCCCGGAAGCGGGCGTCGTCAGCCGCCGCACCGCGCGGGTCGGCATCACCGCCTCGTCCGCGGCCGAGCCACTGTTCCGCCTGATCGCACGGGGCGAGATCGAGTTGGAGGGCGAGGTCGTCGAGACCAAGCTGCCGCTCCTGCGGGAGGGCCGGCCGGCCTGGGTCGACATCGGCGCCGGCGCGCGCGTCCAGGGCAGCGTCCGCGCGGTCTACCCGGAGGTCGACCGGGCGACCCGGCTCGGCAAGGTCCGCGTCCGCCTGGACGCCGACCCGCGGCTTCGCATCGGCACCTTCGCCCGCGGCGCGGTCGAGATCGCCCGCACCCGCGGCGTCACCGTGCCCCAGGCGTCCGTGCTCTACGGCGGGCCGGAGCGCAGCAGCGTCCTCGTGGTCGCCGGCGACACGGTGGAGGCCCGCGCGGTCCGCACCGGCCTGTCCGACGACGACGACATCGAGATCCGCGGCGGCCTCTCCGAGGGCGAGCGCGTCGTCGCCCGCGCCGGCAGCTTCCTGCGCGACGGCGACAAGGTCCGCCCCGTCCCGCTGGCGGCCGTCGCCCCGGCTTTGGCCGAGGCGCCGTCGCCCGAGGCGAGCGCCGACGCCGACGCCCCGTGATCTGAACCCGTCCCCGCCGCACGCCCGAAAAGGACCGGCCGCCCGATGCGCCTGAACGTCTCGGCCTACGCGATCCGCAACCCGATCGGGCCGCTGGTCCTGTTCCTCGTCCTGATCGTGCTGGGCCTCGTCAGCTTCCGCGGGCTCGCGGTGACGCGGATGCCGAACGTCGACGTGCCGATCGTCTCGGTGGCGATCACGCAGAGCGGCGCCGCGCCGTCCGAGCTTCAGACCCAGGTGACGAAGTGGGTCGAGGACTCGATCGCCGGCGTGCGCGGGGTCAAGCACATCACCTCGGCGATCACCGAGGGCTCCTCCGTCACCACCGTCGAGTTCCGGCTGGAGGTGAACACCGACCGGGCCGTCAACGACGTGAAGGACGCGGTCTCGAAGATCCGCATCAACCTGCCGCGCACCATCGACGAGCCGGTGATCAGCCGCGTCGAGATCGCCGGCCTGCCGATCCTGATCTACGGCGTCACCGCGCCGGCGATGAGCCCGGCCGAGCTGTCCTGGCTCGTCGAGGACAAGTTCGCCCGCATCCTCCAGGGGGTGAAGGGCGTCGGCGGGGTCGAGCGCGTCGGGGGCGTGGCGCGCGAGATGCGCATCGAACTCCAGCCCGACCGGCTCCTGGCGCTCGGCATCACCGCGGCCGACGTGAACCGGCAGCTGCGCCTCACCTCGGCCGACATGGCGGGCGGGCGCGGCGAGGTCGGCGGCCGCGAGCAGTCGATCCGGACGCTGGCCGCCGCGCGGACGCTCGCCGACCTCAAGGCCACCTCCATCGTCCTGCCCGGCGGCCGCAAGGTGCGGCTCGACGACTTGGCCGCCGTGCGCGACGCGATCGAGGAGCCGCGCACCTTCGCCCGCTTCGACGGGCGCCCGGTTGTGGCCTTCGCGGTCTCCCGCGGCTCGGGCGCGAGCGACGCCGAGGTCGCCGCAGGCGTCGAGCGCAAGATCGCGGAATTCGAGACCGGCTATCCCGACGTCCGGTTCGAGAAGATCGACTCGTCCGTCTCGGCCACGATCGGCTCCTACGATTCGGCGATGCACACCCTGATCGAGGGGGCGGCGCTTGCCGTGCTGGTGGTGTTCCTGTTCCTGCGCGACTGGCGCGCGACGCTGATCGCGGCCCTGGCGCTGCCGCTCTCGGTGTTCCCGACCTTCTGGGCGATGGACGCGCTCGGCTTCACCTTGAACGGCATCAGCCTGCTCGCGATCACGCTGGTCACCGGCATCCTGGTCGACGACGCCATCGTCGAGATCGAGAACATCGTCCGCCACATGCGGATGGGGAAGTCGCCCTACCGCGCGGCGATCGAGGGCGCCGACGAGATCGGCCTTGCCGTCATCGCCATCACCGCGACCCTGATCGCGGTGTTCGCGCCGGTGTCGTTCATGCCGGGAATCGCCGGGCGCTACTTCATCCAGTTCGGGCTGACCATCGCGGTCTCGGTGTTCATGTCGCTGCTCGTGGCGCGGCTGATCACGCCGATGCTCGCCGCCTACTTCCTGCGCGACCACGCCCACGTGGAGGCGCGCGAGGGGCCGGTGATGCGCGCCTACGGCCGCCTCGTCGGCTGGTCGGTGCGCCACCGGGTGATCACCCTCATGGTCGGGCTGGCGTTGTTTGCCGGCTCGCTGGCCTCCACCGGCCTCCTGCCCTCGGGCTTCGTGCCGAAGCAGGACAACGCCCGCACCCTGTTCATGCTCGAGCTGGCGCCCGGCGCGCGGCTCGCCGACACCGTCGCCGTGTCGGACCGGGTGGTCGCCCGCATCCGCGCCCTGCCGGAGGTGGTGTCGGTCTTCGTCGACGGCGGCCGGCAGGTCGGCGGCAAGAAGGAGACGCGGCTGGCGACGCTCACCGTCAACCTGACGCCGAAGAACGCCCGCGCCAAGTCGCAGGCCGCGCTGGAGACCGAGATCGCCGGGCTCATCGCTCAGGAGCCCGACATCCGCTCCTGGTCGCTGCGCGATTCCGGCCAGCGCGACCTCGCCCTCGTGGTCGGCGGCCCGGACGCCGCCGTGGTGGCCGAGGTCGCAGCAAAACTCCAGCGCGACATGGCCGCGATCCCGCACCTCGTCGCGGTGATGTCCACGGCGCCCTTGAACCGCACCGAGGTCCGCATCCGGCCGAAGCCCGGGGTGGCGGCCGACCTCGGCGTCTCCACCGACGCCATCGCCGAGACGGTCCGCGTCGGCACGATCGGCGACATCGGCCTGAACCTCGCCAAGTTCAACGCCGCCGACCGCCAGGTCCCGATCCGGGTGCAGCTGCCCGACAGCGCCCGCGGCGCGGTCTCGCGGCTGGAGAACCTGAAGGTGCCGGCCAAGAACGGCACCGCGGTGCCGCTGGCGGCGGTGGCCGACATCGAGCTCGACCAGGGCCCGGGCGCGATCGACCGCTACGACCGCGTCGTGCGCGTCGCGGTGGAGGCCAACATGGAGGGCTCGGACGCGCTCGGCTCCCTCATCGCCCAGGCGCTGGAGACGCCGACGGCGAAGTCCCTGCCGCCGGGCGTCACCATCCGCCAGACCGGCGACGCCGAGATCATGGGCGAGGTGTTCTCCGGCTTCCTCCTGGCCATGGGCGCCGGGATCATGATGGTCTACGCCGTGCTCGTGCTGCTGTTCGGCTCGTTCCTGCAGCCGCTGACGATCCTCTTCTCGCTGCCGCTCTCGATCGGCGGCGCGATCCTGGGGCTCCTGGTGATGAACATGCCGATCTCGATGCCGGTGGTGATCGGCATCCTGATGCTGATGGGGCTGGTGACCAAGAACGCGATCATGCTCGTCGACTTCGCCGTCGAGGAGATGGGTCGCGGGGTCGACGCCGTCACCGCCATCGTCGAGGCCGGCCGCAAGCGCGCTCGCCCGATCGTGATGACCACGATCGCCATGGCCGCGGGCATGGTGCCCTCCGCCATGGCGCTCGGCGTCGGCGGCGAGTTCCGCGCGCCGATGGCGGTCGCGGTGATCGCCGGGCTGATCGTCTCGACCCTGCTCTCGCTGGTCTTCGTGCCGGCTTTGTTCCTGCTGATGGAGGGCCTGAGCCGGGTCCTCGGACGGGTGTTCGGCCGCTTCGTCGGCGCCCGCGACGAGGCCGGGCAGGCCCATCCGTCCCCTTCGCCTTGAGGAAACCGAATGCCAGTCCGTTCCGCCCGCGTCTCGACCCTCGCCCTCCTCGGCCTCGCCGCCGCCACCCTCGGCGCGAACCCGGCCGCCGCGGCGGATCCCACCGGCACCTGGTTCACCGAGGACGGGCGTGCCCGGGTGCGGACCGAGCATTGCGGGCCGGGCGGCGCCAACCTCTGCGGCTACGTCGTCTGGGGTTCGAAGCCGCTGGGCGAGGACGGCAAGCCGAAGATCGACCGCTACAACCCCGACCCGAAGCGCCAGGCGCGGCCGCTCCTCGGCCACCAGATGATCCTCGGGCTGAAGAAGAACGACGACGGGCGCTTCGCCGGCAAGATCTACAACGGCGACAACGGCAAGTCCTACGACGTGACGATCTGGAGCGAGACGCCGGCCGAGCTGTCGGTGAAGGGCTGCCTGCTCTCGGTTCTGTGCCAGACCCAGACCTGGACGCGGGTGGGCGACGTGGTCCCCGGTCAGATCACCGCCGCCACCGACACCCCCGGCGGCCCGCGCTCGGACCCCGAATGGGCGCCCAAGCCCGGAGCCGCGCCGAAGCCGTCCGCCAAGCCCGCGGGCGCGCCGGCGCCGAAGTAGCGGCGCGAAGGTCTCACGAACGGCGACGGCGCGCTTCGACCCATCCAACCCCCTCATCCTGAGGTGCGGATGCGAAGCGGCCGCCTCGAAGGAGCCCTCCGGAGGCCGCTGCGATCCCTCGAGGCCTCCTTCGAGGCCCGCTGACGCGGGCGCCTCAGAATGAGGCGGAGGGCGGGATGGGGCGTCGGCGACGCTCCGGAACTCTAACCGGTCGTCCCCGGCACGCGGGTCGAGCGCGAGTTGAGGGTGCCGAGGCTGCCGGCCAGCGCCCGCGTCGCCGACGCGACGGCCGCGGCGCCCTCGTCGAAACCGCGGGCGGAGAGCGCCGCGGCGAGGTCGTGGAGGGAGGCCTCCAACTCGCGGGTCAGCACGTGCTCGCCGAGGGCGGAGAGCGAGCGGTGGGCGATGTCGGCGAGCCGCTCCGCCGTCGGCGTGGCGACGTGGCCGAGCAGGATCGCCAGGCTGTCCATGGCCTCGGCCAGCGTCTGGCACTGGATCGATTCCGAGGCGACGACGATCACCGCCTCCAGCGCGTCGGTGGCCGCGGTCGGGGCGTGGTCGGCCAGGATCACGCGCGCGTCCGGCGCCTCCGGCGGGTCGAGCTCGCCGGGGCTCCAGCGGGCGACGACGTCGCGCAGGGCCAGGAGGACGACGCGGCCGGGGCTGGGGTTGGACTTGGCGGTCGAGACCGAGGTCCAGGCGATGGTGGCGAGCTGGTGCAGCCCGTAGCCGGCGTCGTGCCCGAGGTCGCGCCCGTCGTCGAAGGTGAGCGCGCGCAGGCACGCGGCCTCGATCGCCGCCCGCGCCTCCGCCTCCAGCAGGAAGCCCGGCCGGGCCCGGATGTCGAAGAGCGGGTCGCCGAGCGCCCGGAAGGTCCCGACCGGGACCCGCATCAGCACCTCGACGGCCTCCGGCGCCGCGCGCACGACCGCGGCCTCGATCCTGTCGGGGTCGAGGCCGACGACGTAGCCGCGCTCGGTCGCGCGAACCACCGCGCGCGCGCTCCAGCCCGGGCGGGGCGTCCGCCGGGTGCGCGCGAGCAGGCGCTCGTCGTCGGCGCGGGCCTTCAGGATCTGTTCGTGGATGAACTGGACGATGCGCTCGGGCCGCATCTGGTCGATGGTGTTGTAGAGCATCACGATGACGAGGCAGAGGGCGAAGGTCGTCATCACCAGGGCGAGGCTCGTGCCGAAGACCGGCCGGTGGAACTCGGTGTTGGTCACCAGGGTCATCAGCACGAAGACCGACAGGCCGACGAAGTAGCCGAAGTAGAACTGGTTGGTGCGCCGGGCCATGAACTGGTCGGTGACCTGCGCGGTGAGCGAGGCCGCGCCCTGCTGCACGGCGATGAGCAGCAGCGAGAAGGTGATCGACGTCACCGTGATGATGCTCGACGCCACGGTGGTGAGCAGGCTGCCGAGCGCCGCGCGATCCCCGAGCAGTTCGCCGAGCCAGCGGAAGCCCGTCGGCGCCGCGCCCCCGGACCAGGAGCGGTCGGCGAGGTAGACCAGCGCGTTGAGCCCGACGAAGCCGACGATCGTCGCGAGCGGCAGCGCCAGGAACTGCCGGAAGGACCGCCGGACGGCGGCGGCGACGCGGTTCGGGACCGTCTCGATGGCTGGCATGGTCGGCGGCGTCGCTCCTGTGTGCCCCTCCTATAGGGGCATCCGCCCGGAAAGGGCCGACGGAAACCGCCGCGCCGATCCCACCCACCGCCCTGATCCTGAGGTGCGGCCGCGAGGCGGCCGCCTCGAAGGAGCCCTCCAGCCGGCCGCTGCGATCCCTCGAGGCCTCCTTCGAGGCCCGCTGACGCGGGCGCCTCAGGACGAGGGCGTGGGTTGGATCGCGGCCGTGCCGGCCAGCGCCTCCGCGTAGATCGCGCGCGCGTCGGGGCGGGTCACCGTCCGCGGGTTGTTCACCAGGAGGCGGGTCTGCTTCATCGCGTCGTCGGCGAGGCGATCGAGGTCGGATTCCGCGATGCCGACCGCCGACAGCGAGGCCGGGACGCCGCAATCGCGGCAGATCGCGGCCAGCGCCGCGACGAAGCGCTCGGCCGCCTCGGCGTCGGGCCGGTCGCGGGCGTCCGGGTCGAGGATCGGCGCGAGCTCGGCGTAGAGCGCCTGCGCCTCGGGCAGGTTGAAGCGCAGCACGCCCATCAGCACCAGCGCGTTCGAGAGCCCGTGCGGCACGTGGAACCGCGCGCCGACCGGGTAGGCCAGCGCGTGCACCGCCGCCACCGGCGCGTTGGCGAAGGCCATGCCGGCGAGCATCGACCCGAGCAGCATGCCTGAGCGCGCCTCGACATCGCCGCCGTCCGCGCAGGCGGTGCGGATGTGGCAGGCGAGCAGGCCGAGCGCCTGCCGGGCGAGGCCGTCGGAGATCGGGTTCTTGCGGTGGCGGCTGGTATAGGCCTCGATCGCATGCACCATCGCGTCGACGCCGGTGGCCGCGGTGACGGCGGCGGGCAGGCCCAGCGTCAGCTCCGGGTCGAGCACCGCCCAGTCGGGCAGCAGGCGCGGGGCGACGACGCCCTTCTTCTCCTGGGTCGGCGTGGTGACGATGGCGATCGGCGTCACCTCCGAGCCGGTCCCGGCGGTGGTCGGCACCAGGATCAGCGGCAGGCGCGCGCCCTTGGCGAGGCCGACGCCGTAGATCGCATCGAGGGCCTCGTGCGAGCGGGCGAGGTAGGCCACGAGCTTGGCGGTATCGAGCGCCGAGCCGCCGCCGATCGCCAGCACCAGTTCGCTGCCCGACGCCCGCGCGAAGGCGGCCGCCGCCTCGACCACGTGGCTCGGCGGGTCGGCGACCACGTCCTCGAACACCGCGACCCGGCAGCCGGCCTCGGCCAGCGCCGCTTCCGCACCCCACGTCAGGCCGGCGGCGCGCACGCCCCGGTCGGTCACCAGCAGGACGTTCTTCGCCCCGAGCCCGGCGACGAGGTCGGGGATCTTGGCGACCGCCCCGGCCTCGAACAGCAGGTTCGGCGTGGTCTGGAACAGGAACGGGGTCATGGCCGGGCGCCTCGGCGGAAGGGTGTTTCGCCGCGCCAGCCTACAGCGCCCGGGATCGTTCGCCAGCGGGAGCCGGCCCGGCTCCGTGGACGATCCGGCGGAAAAACCGCCGCGTCGCGCAGGCGGACGGGATCACCGGACGACCGCTCCCACGTCCTGCCGCCAAGTTTGCCACGAGACCGGCAGGTCGCCGGACGCAGGCGGCATGCGGGACGTCTCGGTGGAGCTGCCCGTGAAGCCGCCATCGAAGTCGATCGCCTCTCCGGCGTAGCGGGAGGCCAGACCGTAGATCGCCCGGCCCCGGCAGCTTGCGATCAGGGATGCGCCTCGGGTGGTCATGGCCGGCGGACCCGCGGCCTCGGCGAAGGCGGCCGACACGATCCAGACCTCGACGGCCTCGCGCGCCGCGATCGGCTCGGCGCAGAAGGCGCCCCGCACGCAGTGATACCCGCTGATCGCGACCCGCTCCGGCCCGACGAGCGTCAGCAGCACCGCCGCGGCGTCGGGTCCCCCGGGGCCCGGGACGACGCCGTAGGGCACGGCCCCCTTCGCCCGGGCGGCGACCGTCCAGCCCTTCGGCAGGACGGCCGCGATCCTCCGCTCCGCCGCGTCGGCCGACAGGGCGACCGCCTGACCGGCGGGGCACCCGCCTGGCCGGTCGCAGGCCGCCTGCAGGAGGAGGCCGAGCCCCGCCAGGATGCGGGCCAGGCTCACGCAGTCCTCCGCGATCGGCCGGGTCGGCCGCCGGCCGGCTCGGGGGCGAGGCGCCAGGCCGTCACTTCCGCAACGGTATGCCCTTGGTGGTGAAACGCGGCGCGCCCGGGTGGCGCGCGGGTCGCGGCTGGCCTCCCGTCTTGCCCCCTGCCTTGCCCAGGCCCGTTCCCGGCGGCTGCGAGGACGGCACGAGCTGCTCCGGCCTCGGCCCGATCAGGTCGGCGCGGCCCATCGTTCGCAGCGCCTCCCGCAGCAGGGGCCAGTTCTCGGGGTCGTGGTAGCGCAGGAACGCCTTGTGCAGCCGGCGCTGCCGCATCCCCTTGATCGCGTCGACCGGCTGGCTGCCGCCGCGCCGCACGCCCTCCAGCGGGTTGATCTCGGTGTGGTACATGGTCGTGGCGGTCGCCATGGGCGAGGGCAGGAACGTCTGCACCTGGTCGGCGCGGTAGTCGTTCTTCTTCAGCCACAGGGCGAGGTTCAGCATGTCCTCGTCGGTCGTGCCCGGATGGGCCGCGATGAAATACGGGATCAGGTAGTATTTCTTGCCGGCCTTCTTGGCGGCGGCGTCGAACATCTCCTTGAAGCGGTCGTAGGTGCCGATGCCCGGCTTCATCATCAGGTCGAGGGGTCCGCGCTCGGTGTGCTCGGGCGCGATCTTGAGGCGGCCGCCGACGTGGTGGGTCACCAGTTCCTCGACGTATTCGGGGCTTCGGACCGCGAGGTCGTAGCGCACGCCCGACGCCACCATCACCTTCTTGACGCCCTCGACCTCGCGGACCTTGCGATAGAGCCGGATCAGGTCGTCGTGCGAGGTGTTCAGGTTCGGGCAGATGTCCGGGAAGACGCAGGACGGCAGCCGGCACGCCGCCTCGATCTTCGGGTCCTTGCACGCCATCCGGTACATGTTGGCCGTCGGCCCGCCGACATCCGAGATCACGCCCGTGAAGCCCGGCGTCTTGTCGCGAATGAGCTCGATCTCGCGCAGGATCGAGCCCTCCGAGCGGTTCTGGATGACGCGCCCCTCGTGCTCGGTGATGGAGCAGAAGGTGCAGCCGCCGAAGCAGCCGCGCATGATCGTCACCGAGAACTTGATCATGTCCCAGGCGGGGATCTTCGCGTCGCCGTAGGACGGATGGGGCGCGCGGGCGTAGGGCAGGTCGTAGACCGCATCCATCTCCTCGCTGGAGAGCGGGATCGGCGGCGGGTTCAGCCACAGGTCGCGGTCGCCGTGGCGCTGGACGAGGGGGCGGGCGTTGCCTGGGTTGGCCTCCCGGTGCAGCACCCGCGAGGCGCGGGCGTAGGCCTCCTTGTCGTCCTTGACCTCGTCGTAGGCGGGCAGCCGGATCACGGTCTCGCCGGGGCGGCGGCCGGCGGCCTCGTCGGCCGAATCGAGGTCGTCGGCGGGCAGCTCCGTGTAGTGCTCGGGCACGCGGCGGAACAGGGCGACGCCCCGGACGGAATCAAGGTCCTGCGGCGCCGCGTCGGCCGCGAGGCGGTTGGCGACCTCGACCACGGCGCGCTCGGCGTTGCCGTAGAGGAGCAGGTCGGCCTTGGCATCCGCCAGGATCGAGCGGCGGACCTTGTCGGACCAGTAATCGTAGTGGGCGATGCGGCGCAGCGAGGCCTCGATGCCGCCGAGGATGATCGGCACGTCCTTGTAGGCCTCGCGGCAGCGCTGCGTGTAGACGATGGTCGAGCGGTCGGGGCGCTTTCCACCTTCGCCGCCCGCCGTGTAGGCGTCGTCGTGGCGCAGGCGACGGTCCGCCGTATAGCGGTTCACCATCGAATCGAGGTTGCCGCCGGTGACGCCGAAGAACAGCGCCGGCCGGCCCAACGCCTTGAACGGCTCCGCCGACTGCCAGTCCGGCTGCGCGATGATGCCGACCCGGAACCCCTGCGCCTCGAGCAGCCGGCCGATGATGGCCATGCCGAAGCTCGGATGATCGACGTAGGCGTCGCCCGTCACCAGGACGATGTCGCAGGAATCCCACCCGAGCGCGTCCATCTCGGCGCGGCTCATGGGCAGGAACGGCGCCGCGTTCCTGGATGGCCGCATCTGGCAGGCGAGGGGCGCCGGGGATCGGCTCGCAGAAGCTTGGAGGTCCATGGGGTCCGTGCATAGACCGCCGGGGCCGCGAGCTCAACGAAGGGCGCGCGAGGCGCGACCGGATCGACGCGGCCGGGACCTGCTTTCAGACCGCGCCGGACGCGGGACTCGAAGACAGGCGGAAAGCGGGCATTCCCACGTCGGCCCGGCATCCGTTCCGACAGCCGCGTCCGCGCGTGGATGGACGCGCGAACGGCGAGGCCGGGACGAGACCCGTCAGTCGACCAGGCCCGCGCCTCGGGCCGACGCCCCATCCGCCCCGCGCCTCACCACACCACCGCCTGCCCGTCGCGGCGCGGGTCGCTGGCGGCGGCGTAGCCTTCGATGGCCGGGTCGCCCATGCGCCAGATGAACTGGCCGGCGCCGAAATCCTGGTAGCTGTCCTGGATCACGTCGACCCGGTGGCCGCGGGCGACGAGGCCGTCGAGGGTGTCCTGCGCCATCGCCGATTCGGCGTTGATCTCGAAGCCCTGGTTGAAGCGCCAGCGCGGGGCGTCGCAGGCGGCTTGCGGGTTCTGGCCGTGGTCGATCATCCGCACCAGGGTCTGCAGGTGGCCCTGCGGCTGCATGTTGCCGCCCATCACGCCGAAACTCATCACCGGGGCGCCGTCCTTGGTGAGGAAGCCGGGGATGATGGTGTGGAACGGGCGCTTGCCCGGCGCGACGCAGTTCGGGCTCGCTGCGTCGAGGACGAAGCCGTAGCCGCGGTTCTGCAGCGACAGGCCCCAGTCCGGCAGCACGACGCCAGAGCCGAAGCCCATGAAGTTCGACTGGATGAAGCTCACCATCATGCCGGATTCGTCGGCGGCGGTGAGGTAGATCGTGCCGCCGCGCACCGGGTTGCCGGCGCCGAAATCCTGGGCGCGGCGCGGATCGATGAGCTTGGCGCGCGAGGCCAGGTAGGCGTCGTCGAGCATCGCTTCGGGGCTCACCCGCATCGCGAAGCCGTCGGCGACGTACCGGTAGGTGTCGGCGAAGGCGAGCTTCATCGCCTCGATCTGCAGGTGCTGCGCCGTCGCGCCGTCCACCGCCATCCCGGCGAGGTCGAAGTTCTGGAGGATGCCGAGCGCGATCTGCGCGGCGATGCCCTGCCCGTTCGGCGGGATCTCGTGGAGCGTGTAGCCGCGGTAGTCCTTCTTCGTCGGCGTCACCCATTCCGGGCGGTAGGCGGCGAGGTCCGCCACCGTCATCGCGCCGCCGTTCTCGCTCGCGTGCCGCGCCATGGCCTCGGCGATCTCGCCCTCGTAGAAGGCCTTGCCCTTGGTCTCGGCGATGGCGCGGAGCGTCCGCGCGGCGGCCTTGAGCGTCACCAGTTCGCCGACGTCCGGCGCGCGGCCGCGGGGCAGGAAGAACTCGGCAAAACCCGGCTGGCGCACGAGGTCGGGGACCTGCGCCGCGGCGGCCCATTTCTGCTGCACCACGATCGGCGCGAGGTATCCGCGCTCGGCGATCTCGATCGCCGGCTCCATCAGGTCGGCGAAGGGCAGCTTGCCGAAGCGCTCGGACAGGGCGACCCAGGCGCCGACGGCGCCGGGCACCGTCACCGAATCCCAGCCGCGCATCGGCGGGCGGGCGGCCGGCCCGTATTTCCGCGCGAAGTAGTCCGGCGTCCACGCCGCCGGCGCGCCGCCCGAGGCGTTGAGGCCGTGCAATTCCTTGCCGTCCCAGAGGATGCAGAAGGCGTCCGAGCCGAGGCCGTTGCTGCACGGCTCGGTGAGCGTCTTGGCCGCGGCGGTGGCGATCGCGGCGTCGACCGCGTTGCCGCCCTTCCACAGCATCCGCATCCCGGCCTGCGCCGCCAGCGCGTGCGAGGTCGCGACCACGTTGCGGCCGAACATCGGCATGCGGATCGAGGGGTAGGCGGAGGTCCAGTCGAAGGTTTGCGACATGTCGGGTCCCAGATACCGAGCGGACGTACCGGCGTCAGGCTGAGATTCGTGCGAAGCCTCAGCGCGCCTGCATGCGCATCGCGCCGTCGAGCCGAATGGTCTCGCCGTTGAGCATCGGGTTGCGGACGATCGCCAGCACGAGGTCGGCGTATTCCGCCGGCCGGCCGAGGCGGGCGGGGAAGGGCACCGCGGCCCCTAAGCTGTCCTGGACCTCCTGGGGCAGGCCGAGGAGCATCGGCGTGCCGAAGATGCCGGGCGCGATGGCGCAGACGCGGATGCCGAGCGGCGCGAGTTCGCGGGCCGCCGGCAGCGTCAGCCCGACGATGCCGGCCTTCGAGGCGGCGTAGGCGGCTTGTCCCACCTGGCCCTCGTAGGCCGCGATCGAGGCGGTGGAGACGATCACCCCGCGCTCGCCGCCCTCGAGCGGGTCGAGCCCGGCCGCGCCCGCCGCCACCAGCCGCATCAGGTTGAACGAGCCGACCAGGTTGACCTGGATCACCTTCGCGAAGGCTTCGAGCGAGGCCGGCCCGTCGCGCCCGACGATGCGGGCGGCCGGGGCGATGCCGGCGCAGTTCACGAGGATGCGGGCGGGGCCGTGCGCCTCGGCGGCCCGCGCGATCGCCGCCTCGGCGCTCGCCGCGTCCGCCACGTCGCAGGCGATCCCGATCCCGCCGACCGCCTCGGCCCGGGCC
>NZ_VRUT01000101.1:0-17975 GCF_008039465.1 Methylobacterium sp. WL120
GTATATAATACTTAAGTATTTAAAAACTATACTATCAAAATAAGAACGACGCTTCTAATTCGATAAGCGATCGAGACAAGCGCCAGTTTCATGATTTAAAATTAGATAAATTATTTACAAAAAATCGTTTTTATAGCTTTTCTATAGATTTACCGTCCCTCACACTTATGCAACCTAATATTCAATCCTGGGTTGTGTTTCCTGCGGTGATAGCACATCGTCAGGCTGCAATTGAGTAAAGTGAGGGAACATGGCACTCTCCATCAATCTTGGCCTCCTTGGCGGCGGCTCTTCTCCATCAAATTCAGCTGGAGGATTGTTGAACCTCAACCTGGATCCATTGCTAAATTTGAATGTCGGCGCGGGGGGGGCGAGCACAACCGGTACGACTGCTTCTTCATCAACGATCAATCTCGGCCTAGACCTTGGTACCGGGTCCACCTCTCACGACGGCGGACTCTTGGGTGGCCTCTTCGGAGGTGGCACGGCGACTGGGACCACTGGCCTTATTCCGGGTGGCATCTCAGGGATCGGCCAAACCATTATTGACCTGACGGGAAGTTTGCTAGGCGGGACGGGAACCGGCACCGGCGGGACGGGCAGCATTCCAACAAATGCTGGCACGCCTGGCCTTACTATCACGGGCACGTCGGCGTCTGAGACGCTCCAGGGAACCGCCGGCAATGATACCTTTTCCGCTCTCGGTGGGAATGACGTCATCTTTGGCAGGGGCGGCAATGACGTCGTTGATGGTGGCACCGGTATCGATACCTTCGTCACCAATGGTGCGATCACGCAATTCAATGCTGCTGCCCAAAATGGTGTCCTAGCCCTGCAAAACACATCTACTGGTGAAATCAGCTACACGGCTAATGTTGAGAGGATCTACTTCACCGATAACAAGGTCCTAGCGCTCGATTTCAATGGCGATGCTGGACAAGCATATCGGCTCTATCAGGCAGCTCTCGATCGGGCGCCCGATGCTGTTGGCCTAAAATATCATGTGACTCATCTTGACCAGGGCCAAAGTCTACACGATGACGCGCAAAGTTTTCTGACCTCTCCGGAGTTTAATCAGAAGTATGGTTCGAACCTTACGGACCAGCAGTTCGTCAACGCCCTGTACAGCAACACACTGCACCGCGCACCAGATGCAACTGGCTTTGCATACTGGACGAACAATCTAGCTAACCACACGATGGACCGTGCGTCAGTGCTCGTTGGTTTCTCCGAAAGTCCGGAAAATCACAACCAGACAGATCACCAGCTTCAGAATGGCATTCTGCTCGATTATGGTGTCGCTTGAAACTTAGATATTACGTTCCCGCCCAGCGTAATGCTGGGTGGGATTAAAATATTTCTTCGACATCGCTTTAGTCAGTGAGTAGCGATACGTGTAACAATTGTATTTAATTGGCAAACAATTTTAGACCATCGCCGCGCGGCTCTAGAAGGCCAAGATAAGATTTTTCATCTTATTTTTATTCAGATTTAAGTTGATCCTCATCATAGCCGTCCATGCAAATCAGGCCGATTGGCCTTCGTTTGCGAGCGCCCGCGTGAGAGCCAGAATGCGTCGTCGGAGCTAGCCGCGGAACATCAGCGCCGCCTTGCCTGTGCCCAGACGTCCGCCATCGCGAACGGCATCTGCAGGGCGGCTTCGACCATGATCTCGCCGACGCAGCGGTAAACGTCGAGCAGCTGCCACAGATCGAGGCAGTGGCGCGGCTCAGACATCGTCGTCGACCAGGTCGCGCACCATGGCGTCGCGCTCGGCCGTTGTGTCGGCGAGCCGGTGGATGTGAAGCTCGGTCGCGCCGTTCGGCGGCGGACGCCGAGGACTACCGCGCTAGGCGTCTCGATCGTGCCGGCGTCGGCGAGGTCATGCACAATGACGACGTAACGCCGGCCCGACACGCCGCGCCACGAGCTCATCACCACGTGGGGCTGATCGCGAAGCCCGGCGGACATCCTGAGGCGCACCTCGCGCACGGCAGGCTGGTCCGGCTGGATCGCGCTCCGGAGCGCAAGGCTCCCGGATAAGTCGCGGCGGTTGGATCGCCACGTCGAGGATGTTGTCGCGGCCGCACTCCGGCCCCGAGACCGAGGAGGAACACACAAGGACCACGGCGAGGAAGGCGTTCATCGGCGAGGACCTTCAGAGGCTTCGAGGCCCGAGAGGGCGAGGATGACGATCGCCGCGATGAGGAGCCCAGCCGCGGTCGGCGCAAGCGACCGTGATCCTATGGCCCAGGCGGAGCACAGGCGGCGTTGGGAAAGGCGGGTGGCGTCAGGCCTTCAGGCCGAGCGGCGGGCCTGCATCCGCAAGCGCGCGCGGGCGACGTTGGCGAAGCCGTCCAGAGGCCGCCCAGCGGCGGCAGCGCTCCATTTAGGTCTGATAAAGCGCGGCCGAGAGTCGGCGCCCGTTCTTGGGGCTCCTGTGAGTCTGGAGGCAATGCCAGGGATCTCGGCATTGAGGGTATCAACCCCGCCATCCTCCGATTTCTGGAGGATTGCCTCGCTGCCGGCCATCCTCGTGAAGCTCTCCGACAACGAGGACGACGCCGACGCGGACCGCATGGCAAAGCTGGCCGCGGCGACTCGGGCCCGGCTTCTGGCGAAGTACGAGTCATCCATGGCGATGCTACGCGAGGATGCACAGCCGAGGGGTTGGGAGGGGTAGGAGGCAGTTAGCCTATGAACCGGCTCTTGTTCACCTAACCCTGGGCAATCTCGGCATGGCAGGTCGGCCAGCACCAAGTGAAGTGAAAAAGCTGACTGCCAGGCTTCTACTGGACTTATCTAAGCCGTACGAACAGCGCATAGTCGCAAAGATAATTCTCGCTGGGAGGGCGATTGATGCGCAGCGTCATTGCGACAGTGTGGCTTGTACTAGCCGCTGTATCCACCGCGCACGCAGCAGGTAAAGTGCTACCGAAGGCTGAGACAAATCAGAGCATCGAGAGACCTGACACATCGAGCCAAGATCGCGAGAAGAGGGCTTCGCAAGCTGCCGAGGAGCAAGGCATTCGCGACTCGAAATTTGAAGCCGCAGTAGCAAAAGCGACAAACTCCATATGTGTGGGATGTCAGTCCGCAGCTAAGCCGCAACGTACGAAATCGCTGCGCGCATCGTCGAGCCGTGGCATCAGGGATTGAGGCATCTTTCGATAGAGCACAGACGGGAACGCCGTCGATGATCGTCAGCAGCGTAGCGGTCCTGCGTCAGATCGCGGCTGGCCTGAGCGCACGGGGCATACCGACAGCCCGTGGCGGCACGTGGTCGGCGACCCAGGTCCAACGTGTTCTGGAGCGGGTGGGGTAGCGCAGGTACCAGGAGACGGCCTGCACGACGCCACGAAGTTGCGGCCTTTGAAATCGGTCTTGGCGCGCTGCTTCAGCGTCGCAGCAATGGCGTGAAGGATCATGGCCGGCTTCAGGGCGGAGGCGGCAAGCTGGTCAGGGACGGCCAACGATCCGTGAGTGAAGGGACGTGCGCGTTTGCGAAAGCCCCGTTGTCGACCAATACCCTTGCGACGACGCAAGGCGGCGTCACTCTGCACACCAAACGCCTTCACCCCGGACGATCTCATGCGTACACGCCTCCTCATCGCCGCTACGGTGGCGATCATCATCGCCTCCATGCCTGCCGAAGCCGAACAGCCCCCCGGCTCGGTGGGTCTCATGTGGAAAGAGCATCGCCCTATCCCGGCAGGAGCATCGCTCGGTCTACAGTGGGATGGCGTCTTTCAGGCTGCCCCCGAGGCGTTTTCAAGGGAGGAACCGCGCTCTGCAGGATCGGTGTTGCGCCGGGAGGCCCTGTTCACTGGCGGCCTCTCTGAGCGCCCCCCTGCTTCTCGGCTCGACGATGCCTCGTCTCTGCTCGACGCGGCGCTTTGCGACGGCACAGACGAGACGGCCAAAATTCAGGCGTATCTCGAAGGTCGCCCCGCCGGCGCTGTTATTCGCCTGCCCGCCGGGCGCTGGTGCTCCGTCACTTCGCTGAAGGTCCCCCCAGGAGTCACAGTCGAAGGGGCTGGGGGCGTGCCTGCCAATCCGGGCGGCACCAACCAGGGGGTGACACTGGGCCTCGTCGGCGGCATCCGCCTTGAACATACCGGCACGATCACCCTCAACGGTGCTTCGGGTTTGAGACGGACCATCGTGCTGCGCGCGGATAGGGGCGTGCCAATGTCTCTGCCAGCTGCGGACGGTTCGGCCTACAGGGGGGACTGCATCACCGCCGCTCCTGCGTCCGGCTCCCTCGGGACTGCCGGCGCCCGTGGGGCCGATGGATACGTCATCGAGGATGTGCTCTGCGTGGGGCAGGCCCGCGCTCTTGTCTCGGTCGGCGCATCTCGGGCAACCGTGTCGCGCTTTGCCTTCGACGTGAACCCTGGCGCACCCGGAAAAGCAGCGATCACCTTCAGGCAGTCGAGCGACGTCATCCGGGTGCGCGACCTGCATGGCTGGCCCTACGGCCGCTCAGACAAGAACGGGGCGGCCCTGCGGAGCGTCGGCACCGGTCTTCTCGTACAGGGCCAGAACGACGGGCTTCAGATCGACGGAGCGCTCCTGATCAACTTCGACATCGGAGCCGACTTTCAGAGTACCGCCGCCCTCGATATTGGCCGGCTATGGCTCGATACCGGTATCATGGGCCTGCCCGGCACCCGCGGCCTGCGGTTCGGGGCCAACGTCACCAACGTGAATATCGGGCTTCTTGAAGTGTGGGGCTCGGAGATCGGCCTCGAAAGCGCGGCTGCGAACGGCAACCGCAACTCCATTGCGATCGCCCATTTCGAGGGCCAATACGGCTACCCGCTGGAGATGAGCGGCGGGAACCTGCATATCGGCAACGCCACCATCCGGAATGCCCCAACGGGCACCTCGGTGATCGGCCTCAACAGCACCGCCTCGTTCCTGTCCGGTTTGTTCAACGTCGAGGTCAATCTGACCGTCCCGCCCGTCGCACTGACAGCCGGTGTTACGACGGACAAAGTCGCGGACCTGCGCGTTGTCGCCCCTTACCTGACATCAGGCATCCCGACCTTCGGCGCGCATAGACTAACATTTCCGAGCGTGCCACCGACTGATCCTCTAGCCATCCCGGCCCATAGCGACGAGGTGCGCATCAACGGCGTCATCAATAGTGGCAACATCTCGGGCTGCTGGGGCAGCCGGCTCATCACGATCGAAGGGAGCGCGAATGGCGGAACCCTCTATGCGGGCGGTAACATCCTAACAGCCTCGGGCCGGAACCGTGCTATGAATGCGGGGTCGGTCATTCAGTTGCGCTGCAATCCGACCCTCGGGAAAGCGATCGAGGTCTTCTACCAGCCATGACGGCAAGCCTCGCAGCTGAAATGGGCGGGGGGCCGTCCACCTCATCAAGCCCCCCTGACTGACCTCACCTGCTAATTTGCCGGCGTGTCAGGCCGTGTCAGCAGCGCTTCGATCTGCTGAAGGTCCCGCAGCAAACCCTGGAAGGCTAGAAGCGAGCCCCGCAACTGCGCCACCACCTTCTTGTGGAGCAACGGCTGTCCGTTCTCGTCGATGTCCTGCACCAGGGTGCACAGCAGGATGCTTGGGACACCGGTCGGGTTCAGGCCAAAGACCGGCGCCTCGTCGAAGTAGATGACCGGTGCATCGATTGCCCCCTCGACGGTGAGAGGACCGGTGGTCGCTTTGGCGGGCTGCTGATCTGGCATGGACTGTCTTTCTGATTGTAGCGCAGGGCAACGCCTGGGCGGGCCGAAAGGGCCAAGCGATGTTGGCCTGTCGCGGCAGCCGGCCCGACCCCCATTTCAATCTTTGTCCTACTGATCCGCGGCGAGGTTGCGTATCGGCCTCGCTGGTGAGATCCGGTGTTCCCCTGATCCTCCCCCGGTTCCACGGACACGGGGTTTAGCTCACGTTCCGTTCGGCCTGCTCGGGCGTGATATAGCCAAGTGTCGAGTGGATGGGTTGCCGATACAGCGCCATCCCGCGCCAGCACCTGTATCTAGATCCAAGCCCTATCCCCGCAAGGCAGCCATCATCGAGCGCTTACGATGTGCCTGAAAAACGACCATTTTCCTTACGCTCAAATGCGTCAGGATAGGCTGCCTGGAATTCAAAAATTCGGGAGACTGGACGCAGCGCAGGCGAGCCGATGCGGAGCCGTTCGCGTACAGGGAACAGCACGTCCACGCTGATTGAGCGTTATGAAATCTGGCCTCGCGCTTCGTTGGAGAACGCCGGGGCCAGTCAGTTTCAGCCGTTGCCTCCTGCCAGAGCCGAAGCCGGCGCGGTCACGGTCACCATGCCGGCACCACAATAAGGTTGGCTCCCTAGCGAATTTTGCATTTTTCTCAACCTGAGATAGTTTGTAAACCTATAGCCTGATATATAGGGTGAAGATAGTAATCTAGTTGCGTGCTGTAGCCTCAATGATTGAGACTCAAGGAAGATTTCTTTTAGAGAACGGCATCGAAGCACTCTGCGTTGCCCGGATCTCACCAAGCTCAGTCTTCGAGATAATAAGGCGCGGCGGAATGCTTCCGGTTCGGCGTGGCATGAAGGCGACTTGCTACCTTGACGCAGTCGGGGTTGTGCCTGGGCTGATTGGTGAGGTGAGCCCCGCCGGGTTCACGATGCTTGTCGAAGCAAGTGGAGAGCGTCAGACCAGGATTGAGGATCGACTGACGTGGCTCCGTGCCCGTGCCGGCGACACAACCGACCAGCGAAGTAATCCTCGGATCGTACCGGCTCAGAGGGCTGTCAACGTAAGGCTTCCGAACAGCCAGACGATTGTTGCTGAGATCCTTGATCTTTCGATGTCTGGCGCAGCACTCGCTACGAGCGAACGCCCTGATCTTGGGTCGGCCGTCACGGTGGGGAAGCGGTTCGCTACGGTTGTACGACAAACCGCGGATGGGATCGCCGTTCAGTTCAAACTCCCCTTCAGCCCGATCACTTTCAACGAACATGTGGTGCTGTGATGGGGCAACCGGTGATCGAGACGAAGGAAGGTTACATCCTGCTCGTGACGGACCGACTAGACCGCGGCGAGGCAGTTGCCGAGGCCCTTGGGATCGCCATGGACGTCCGCGTGACAGGGCCAGATTTCTACAACCAGGATCACGGCGACCTGTCAGGGGACGTCTGCGAGGGCGTTGTCACGGACATCGCCTTCAATCGTGAGGCCTCAGTCAAGTCCCTACGTCAAATCCTGCGCAACAAGAGCATGCGCGAGGCGCCGCTCATGAGCATGCTGCGCAAGGTCGACGGCAGCGAAGGCGAGAATAACTTCATGCGCGCCAAGGCCGTCGGCGCCAAGATCTGCCTCTCGGCGGCAACGCCGCCGCGCAAACTCGCGGCGGCGGTCGTGAACACGACGCATCCCGATCAAAGCATCGTAGATCGGATCGTCAACCGCGGGCTCGCCAAGTCCGGCTTGGCGGTGGGCGCCATCCTGAAAGTCGTCGATGCGGGCGGCGCCATCGACCTGCCGACCGTCGACGCGGGCGTCGATCCCGTCATCAACGCCATCCGGCATGGCGGCCTCGCACGCTGGCTCGACAGCGTCTGGGTCCACGACGACACCACCTACCAGCATTCCCTCCAGGTCGCGGGACTGGCCGCCGCCGTGGCAATGAACCTGCACTTCCCGAAGGCCGACCAGAAGCGCTTTATCCGCGCCGCCCTGATGCACGACCTCGGTAAGGGGCGCATCCCGCTCAAGATCCTGAACAAGCCAGGCAAGCTCGACGACGGCGAATGGGCCGTGATGCGTACCCATGCCAAGATCGGCCATGACATCCTCGTCCGCGGCGGCGTGACGGACGAACTCACGCTCAACACGGCCCTCCACCACCATGAGATGCTCGACGGCACCGGCTATCCCGACCGGCTGCGCGGCGACGGGATAGCCGATCCCGTCCGTCTCATGACGATCTGTGACATCTACGCGGCCCTCATCGAGAAGCGCCCGTACAAGGACGCCAAGAGCCCCGAGGAAGCCTTCGGTATCCTCTACAGCATGGGTGACAAGCTCGAACGCTCGATGGTGGACGCTCTCGCCAGGGCGGTCCTCAAACCCGAGGAGCGGGAGGCTGCCTGATGATCGTCCACAATCTTAGGGGTGTGAAGCGATCGATGCCGCGGGTGGGCGGCTTCCGCTCGTTCAACACGGCGCGGCGCACCATCCAGGGTTTTGAGGCCATGCTCTGGCTGCGCAAGGGCTTCGGGTTCGCCGGTGCATGGACAGTGCGGGAGCAGAACCAGCTACTCGCACTCTGCTTCGTGCTACCCCAAGGGAACAAAGGGTGAAAGCGGGACGGCAGAGGTCGTTCCGCGTCTCAGATCCGAGTTTGCGACACGCCCGCGGGACGTGGCACACCAGCGGCGGCATCGTCAGTTGCAGTGGAAGCTGGAGCGCCAGGCGCGCCGGGTAGGTTGCTGGACGCTTCGTTCAATCGGGGCTGGCAGTCGAGCCATAGTGAGGCAAGCCCGTCCCCCGATCCGATCACGGGGCGACGGGTGCTTCGTCCATCTCACCAGCGAACCGGTCCTGAGCCCGGCTTGGGGGCACGGTGCCTTCGATCGGGTACCGACAGCTCAACGGTGTCGCGACTGAAGAACCTTTGCTGTCTCACGGTCCGGCATGGGAGTCCCGACCCGCTGCTCCGTCGCGGTCAGGATCGCGACGGCCTGACTGATCCATGATGCGGGCGAGATCTGCACCGCGCTCGGCCTCTGTTTTGATGTAGCCGGCCCGGAGCGAGTGCGCCCCGAACGTCGAGGGATCGAGCCCCGCAGCGCTGCAGTGGAAGCCGAGATGAAGGCATCTGACAGCCACTGTATCGTCTGCTAGCCAATTAGTAGCATATCAACCTGTCGCTTATAACATCTCACGCGAGCTGCTGATTTGGATTTGGGCCGATGTCGAGTAGTATCAATGCGGTAGGCGTGGGTGGAACTTATACGCTACCATTCAAACCGGTAGGGCTGACGAAATCTGCCAACTCGGCTGAGACAGCCCATCCAGCGGCCAAGACGCAAGCCGCGGTTGCGGCAGCCCAGCAGGCGCTCGCCAAAGCCAACAGCACGGTGGACCAGGACAAGCGAACTCACAGTCCCGATTGCGCGGCCTGTGATCAAAAGCTGGTGGATAAAGCCCAGGGCGAGCTCACTCAAGCTAAGGCATCAGCAAGCGACCTAGCTTCGCAAACGTCCTTATCACTAGGTAGCAAAGTCGATTTCACTGCCTGACCATCCGGTCTTAAGGCGTGATTAGCAGTTTAGTGTCTGCATTCCTAGTGCTTATTTTTCATTTCCATTCTGATCTCTGCGTGTGATAGGGTAGTTTGTAATTTTGACACTAACATTCGAAAATGTGAATCGCCACAGTGTGCTATCGATGGCCAAAGATTTGCACACCAATACTGAATAATTATTCCATTTTGCATCTAACTCCGACGCCGGAAGTAATATTGGCTCTCGTCCAAAGCAATCGTTAGCCAGTCGTCCGGCAACTTCAATTAAGGGCAATACACGGTTAGCCGCAATGTGAGTCGGTCACAAGCAGCGGGAAGGTCTCCCGCATTGCCGGGTCGTGCCGGCCCCAGTTTGTGATTTTGCGCGCGGCGAGGTCGATGACCGACAGGCGGTCATGCGCGGGATCGAGGATGCCCGCCCCGACGATCCGCGCGATTAGCGCGGACGCCGTCTCGGGCGTTTGGAGGATGGAGAGCGACCCGTTCACGCTCACTTGGTTTGGCCGGCGGCCTCGGCGCACCTCGTCGCGCAGGCGGATAGCAAGTGAGCGGACGGCCCGGTGGTCGCCAGGCCCGATGTCGACGCTGAGGGCGTAGATCGGCATGCACTCGCCTTGTGGTCAGCTAAGATAGTTGACGAGCGAAAGCTTAGAGAGGGTCGAGGTGAGCTGGTAGCTTGCCTGCAGGCGGTTCTGTATGTCGAGCAGCTTGACCACGGTCTCCTGTATCGGTGCCTGCTCGACGCCTTCCAGAGTGTCCTGCAGGGTGTTCTGCGCGGCCGTGTTAGTGGTCGCAGCGTCCGACAGCCGGGTCGCGGCAAGGCTGAGCGACGTCACTATGTCTTGGACGCCAGGCGAGGTGTCCGCCGTGGCCAGCAGCGGCTTGGCCCGGTCGGAGATCGCCTGGTAGGCGGTTCCCGCGTTGGCCGATCCGCTGTCAGGTAGACCGAACGCGACGGTCGCGAGGCCGGCCAGCGTCGCGCGGATCGCCGCCTCGTTCGCGCGTCCGCCCGTCTGCACGGTGCCCGTCGCGCTGATCTGGACGGTTTGGCTCGCGCGTGGGTCCGTGCCCCCATCCTCGCCCTGGTACCAGACGACCGTGTTCTGCGGCGTGCCGGCCGTATAACCCGTCGGGTTCTTTTTAGCGTCGAACGTCACCCGCTGCGGCGTCACCCCGGCGGAGGCCGATCCCGTAAAGAAGTTCTGCGCAGCCCGGGCCGTAGCACTCGCCGTCAGCGCGCCGCCGGCTGCAGCCTGAAGCGCGTTTCCAAGGGCGGCGGAGAGGTTCGCGGCGGTCGCGTTGACGTCCGCGCCGATCTTGAAGGCGCTCGTTGAGTCCGCGGACGCGGTCGCCGCCGCAGCAAGTGTCACGGTCGTCGACGTCCCGTCGGGGAGTTTGAGCGCGAACGAGATCGTGTCGCCCGCGGTAGGCTGCGACGCTACGCCGAGGGTGAACGAGGCCGCGCTGGTCGGCGTGCTGGTGGTATATCCGACGGAGATCGCGGTTCCGGTAGCAGATGGCTTGCCCGCAAGGGTGAAGCCGAACTTGCCCCTGGTCGCGTCGTTGGTCTCTTCGCTCACTTGGACCGAGGCGGACGTCGGCTGGGTCTGCGTTAGCCGCCCGTTGCTCGCCGTCCCGAGGTCCGCCTTAACCTGCTCGGTGATCACGCCCTTGAGCCCAGCTTGTGTCGTGCCGTCGGCGTTCGTCAACCCGTCGATGATGGTATTGGCATCCACCACGGGTTGTGTCGTGCCGTTGCGGCCGCCGAACACGTAATCGGTCCCCGCCGATTGGTTAAACGTGTCGAGAGCCGACTGCAGGTTCCCCGTGGCGAGAGTCCGAGCGGTGGTCGTGTTGATCGGGATGCTCTGCAGACCGTTGGCGAGCGCGGTCTGGGTCCCGGTACCTATGGCCACGACCTGCGTTAGGCTCGCCACAGCGACCTTGGTCCGCGTCTGAGCGGCGGTGATGCCGGCGGCGTAGCCCGATAGCGCGCTTATCGTGGCCTGCGTGCCGAGTGCTGTGGCGCGCCCAACGCCGAGCCCCCCGTAGGTCTGCGCTTTTAGCCCCGTCGAGAGTTGCGTCGACAGGTCGTTGAGCTGCCCCTTCAGCGCAAGTAGCTGGGACGTGTTGCGGTTTGTAGCGTAAGAGCCGGCCGCGAACGGTGAGATCGTCGACATCGGGGGCCTCCCTCGGCCTGGTAGTGTTCCGCCCACGGGCGGGTCGGTGTTAGATCCGCAGCAACTGGTCGAGCATGTCGCGGGCGGCCGCGAGGATGCGGGCGTTCGCGCCGTAGGCCGTCTGCAGTGCGATGAGGTTGGACATCTCCGCGTCGATGCTCACCCCGGCCTGCGCAGAGAAGCGTCCCTGCGCGGTCGATAGGGCGACCTGCTGGGTATCGTCCTGCGCGGCGGCCTGGGACGCAGCCTCGCCTTGAGCGGAGATCACCCCCTGCGCGAACCCAACAACGGTGGCACTGTAGGGCGCAACGACACCGCCGATGCCACTGGAGGACGAGAAGGTCTGTTGGGTCGCGGTCAACGCGCTATAGATCGCCTGCGCCCGGCTGCCGGAGGCGTTGAGGTCCGTTGCGCTTGACGCGGTGAGGGCAGCAGTATTGCCGACAATGGCCGGATTGACTGCGATGCGCTGGGCAAAGCCCGTGAGCTGCGAGCCGTCGTCGAACGACCCGGTGTAGAGCTTTCCGCCCGACCCATCCACGAACAGAGCGATCTGTGGATAGCCGGATGCTGGCACGGTTGAGGTTGGCACCGTCGTGGTGGCGCTCGCCGCCCCAGCAATCTTGCCTCCCGCCGTGAGAGTTACGTTCGACCCTGTCCCCCCTGTCGCGCCCAGCGTCGGGAGCTTGTAGCGCGCGGCACTGGGATCTTGACCGAACGCCGTGAACGCGTCCTGGATCTTGCCCGCATAGGTCGCCGGGTCGCCGCTCGCGTCGAACGTCAGGGTGAGGCCGTTCGCATCGGTGGTCTGCCCCGCCGGGACGATGGTGCCGAACGGCCCCGCCGTCGAGGCAACGAGCGTCACGTTGCGCCCCATGCCCGAGGTATCGGTCACGGGGAAGGTCAGCGCGTTGCCGGCCTGCATCTTCGGTAGGGTGATCGTGGTCGCCCCGGCCGCGAGGCTACCGGATGTACCCGTGTTCGTCAGCGCGGTGGAGAGGCCGGCGGCGAGATCGTCGAGCTGGCGCTGGGCCTGCGTGAGGACTTGGTCGCGCAGCTCGATCCCCGCGGCGAGGCTACCCGAACGCAAGACACCCAGCGAGCCGAGGTCGACGGTCCCGCCCCCCGGCAGCGTCGCGGTAACGGTGCCCAACGTGCGGTCGGATGGGTTCGACGCGTAGGTCGAGGCCGGGCTCAGGGTGCCGCGGCCGTCGAAGCGCAGGGCAGTCGCGTTGCCGCGGTCGACGAGTGTGACACCGGTCTGCGTGAGGACCGTGACCGACCCGTCGCCCTGCTGGACCGTCTGCAAGTCCATGTAGGACGCGAGACCGTTGATCTTCTGGTCGCGCTGGTCCTGGAAGTCGGCTAACGCGGCGCTGTCGGTGGTGGTCTGGATCTTGGCGTTGAGTGACGCGATGCCCGTGAGCAAGGCGTTCGCGTCTCGAGTGTCGGCCCCGAGCCGCGCCTCGACACCAGTGCGCAGCGACTGCACACCGCTCGCGGCGTCGTTGATCGCCGCGGCCAGCGCGGACGCGTTGCCGACGACTGTGGATCGGGCCGCAGCGACGGTGGGGTTGGCCGCAAGTTGCTGCAGCGAGGCGGTAAAGGTGTTGAGCACACCGTCGAGCGCGGTCGAACTGCCAGGCATGCCGTAGAGCTTGTCGAGCTGAGTGACGATCGTTGACTTGGTGCTGGTATAGGCCGCCCCCGAAGTCTCCGAGCGGAGCTGCCTGAGGGCGGCCGCGTCGAAGCTACGCGCAACCGCCCCAGTCGCCACGCCCGAGTTGTACGGGCCCGTAGTGACGGAGCTGAGAGTGCGCTTGACGTAGCCAACAGTGCCCGCGTTGGCGATGTTCTGCGAGACAACGCCGATGGCAGCCTGTGTCGCCGCGAGGCCAGCGGTCGCAGTCGAGAGCGCGTTCAAGGACATGTTCGGCCTCCGCCTGCGTCGTCGTCAGCAGGGCTATCGGATGATGTTCATTAGGTCTGACATCATTGTCTGGGCCGTCGACATGACCCGAGTGTTCGCTGAGTACGCCTGCTGCGTTACGATGATCTTAGAGAATTCGCTCGCGATGTCGGTGTTCGACTGTTCGACGCTCGACCCCGTGAGCGTCCCGCCGTTCAGACCAGATAGCGGCACGCCGGACTCGGCAGTCTGCAGGTAGTTACCGGCGGAGTTGGGCTTCAGCCCGTCGGGGTTGGTAAAGTGGGCGATGCCAACGTTGGCGAGCGTGGCCACCGTGCCGTTCGAGAACGTGCCGTTGAGCTTGCCGTCGTCCCCGACGGCCACGCTGTTCAGCGTACCGGCGCTGTTGCCGTTCTGGGTCAGCGCGTTGGTGGACGCCGCACCGGTCGCGTTCGCGTACTGCGTGAGGCTGGATTTCGCGACGTTGATGTTGACCGTCCCGAGGTTCGTGCCGTTCACCGTCAGCTTGTTGATCGGGATCAACCCGGCGCTCGGCTCCGTCATCTGCCCGGACCCGTCGAAGGTCACTGCCATACCTGCGTTGGTCCAAACCGGTGAGGTAGCGGTCGAATCTGACTGATAGAACAGGTTCCACACCGCGTCCTTCTTATTCGCGGAGTCAGCATCGGACACCTTGGCCCAGCGGGTCGACACGGTCACCGGTGCACCGGTGGTGGTGTAGGCGGTCACCTGCGGGCCGATGATGCTGTTGTTGGTGAGCTCCGTGACGTCCTTGGCAGACGCGGTGCTCGGCCCCGCGTCTGTCGGCGCGGTGGTCGAAGTGACATTTAGCGTCGTGTTGGTCGGTTTGTAGAGGTACGATCCGGCCGTCGCGGACGTGGACGTGACGGGGGCCGAGGGGAGGTTCGCCGCGTAGGTGATCGTGTCGGTCGGCTTGGCCGGCAGCATCACGTTGGCGACCTTGATCGGGCCCTGGCTCGTCGTCTGCCCGGTGATGGGGTCGATGTTTTGGCCGAGCAGGTACCCGCCCGCCCCATTGACGAGGTAGCCGTCCTTGTCGGGAGTAAAGTCGCCGCGGCGGGTGTACATCGTTTGGCCGCTGAATGTCGCTTGGCCGTTGGCGTCGCCGGTTTTCTGCTGAACCGTAAAGAATCCCTGGCCACTAATCGCCATGTTGGTGGCGACCTGCGTCGAGGCAATGTTGCCCTGGATGGTGTTGGTGAGCTGGGCTTGGGCCAGCACCGTGCCGGCAACCTCGTGCTTGGGGGTCTGCTCGGCCATCAGATCGACGAAGCTGGTGTCGACGCGCTTGTAACCGGTGGTCTGCGAGTTCGCGATGTTCCCAGAGATATTGTTGATGGCGTAGGACTGCGCCTTCAGTCCGGAGACTGCCGTCTGCAGGGCGGAGAAAATGTCCATGTCAGGGGAACCTCATGCGGTACTGCGCTGTCTCCAAGCAAGGGGCGATCCAACCCATGACACCAAGCGGATCAACACCTTAAGCGCATCTAGCCGCAACGATCCGGCCGTGCCTCGGCACGTTTTGCCGGCGGCGTGCAGATCGTGCCGACTTAATTCGTAAGATTTCGGGCTAAGGGGGGAGTCCCGCCTGGGCGCTCAGATAAAGAGCCTGTTTGAGTTCCTCAGCCGGCCGTCCCCATCTGTCTCGTGTGCGAACAAGAATTCCGCCTGGCGGGGTGGAGTTGAGAGCAGATGTTGACGGACCGACATCGGACGCGTCATGAAGCGCGTCTGAAGGACATGGTGCTGCAGGCAGGCTTGGACGAGGTAGCTTGCTTTGTGGAGCGGGCAGATCCGCCCAGCAGTCCGGGAGCGACGCCTGCGCGCCAAGTGCTGGCAGCGATTGCTTGGCACCTGCGGGTTGGCGACGCGTGGCGGGCGCTGCCAGCGGGGTTTCTACCCTAGCGTACGGTCTACGGCTGGTTCCGGCGCTGGATCGAGAAGGGCCTGTTCGAGGACCTCATGCGAAATCTGACCCGCCGGCAACGACAGCGTTGCGGACGCCGGCCGGAGCCGCGGCTGGCAATCGTCGACACGCAAAGCATCAAGTGTATCGGCGTGCGCGGGCCGCGCAGCTATGACGGAGCCAAGAAACTGGTCGGACGCAAACGCGTTGTATTGGTCGACGCCGAAGGGCACGTGCTGGCGCTCGCCGTCGTGCCGGCGAACGTGCAGGATCGCGATACGCTACCGGCCCTCGATGACGGCAAGGAGACGTGGCCGTGCCTGCGACTGGCCATATTCGATGGTGCCTTCACAGTTGAGCGCTGCCAGGAATGGTGCCTCGTCCATGGCATGCGCCACCGCGTCGTCGATAAGGCGCCGGACCAGAATGGCTTCTTCGTCTTGGAGTGGCGCTGGGTCGTCGATCCTTCGACAAGCTCAGGATGAGGGGACCTTCGGCTGGCTCAGCCATTGGGGCGGCCTACACCGCGAGCGCGCCGGTCGCCTCGACGTCGCAACGGGTCGCCTCGCCTGCGTTACCAGCCTTATGGCCGCCAAGGCTCTTAACAATCCAGCCTGAAAGGAACCGACTCAAACAGGCTCTAAGACCGCTACAGACACGACTATGCTGCTGTAGCCGCGCTTGCAGCAGAAGATGCGTGGTCCAGCATTTTTCGCTCGTAAGCGATCAGTTCGCGTCCCTTCTTGATCGCAGCGTGGTAACGCTGCGCCTCAAGTTCTTGTTGGATCGCTAATATGTAGGGAGCCGTGCTCAGTGCCCCTGCCATCATGTCTGCAGCTTGCCGATAGAATAATTCCATTGCCTCAGAGGGATTATCGTTCAAGTAGATAATTTGAAGAGTAACGCAAATCATCTTAGCTGCGGTGTTTGCATCGCTTTCATGCATAATTTCCCGCTCACGTAAAAATTTGCATTTTGTCTCCATGATGATAGTAGAGCTTCGATCTCCATTCCTAATCGATGCGCCATTTATAATTAGGCGTTCATTAGGTTTCAGCGTAAGCTTAAGCGGCATAGATCTCGTCCCTTTTTTTAGTGGTATATCACCCCTCCATTAATCAATGGTTAATCATTCCAAGGTGAAGGCCGCATCTGTTACATCATTGGCTTTCGATTTAACGAGATTGTAGTGTTTAGCATCTAGATTGGCGAAGTCGTGATATAGCGATGTTTTGATCAGGAAGATCAGTAATGGCCGATGTAACTCTCCAGTCGAATATCAGAAGCAACCTTGTCGCTCTGCAGAATACAGCTGCTTTGCTATCGACATCGCAAGACCGACTTGCCACGGGTAAAAAGGTCAACTCAGCATTAGATAACCCGCTGAGTTTTTCTGTTTCGCAAAATTTGACTGATCGTTCGCAAAATCTCACGAGCTTGCTGGACGGAATGTCGAATGGTGTTCAGACCATTCAGGCCGCAAATAAGGGTGCGGATAGCATCATCAATAACCTTAAAGCTATCCAAGGTATTATTGCGCAGGCTAAATCTGCGAGTGGCGCATCGTCGACATCTGTTACCGGTAGTACCGCAACTCTTACCGCGGGATCGGCTTTTGTTGGAACAGGCAAAAGCTTGCAGATTAGCAATACTACAGATCACTCTGTAACAAACATTGATATTGATTCTGCAACCAGCGTTCAGGGTGTCATTGATGCTGTAAACAATGGCACCGGAGGAAACTATACAGCTTCACTTGAAGGTGGAAATCTCAAAATATCCGCCAGCACTGCTAAAACGGGTCAAACGTTCACCGCAGGTGTTGTAACTACAACTGGTGGCGCTGCGGATACTACGAAAACTACAGCTTTGTTCGGCAACGTCGGCGGAGCTCCGCTTGGTAGCCAGATCAGCAATGCTGTCTCGCAGACCACGCTGAACAGCTACGCGAAGCAAATCAATAATCTTATGGACTCAATCAGTCAGACCGCGTCTGACTCGGGCTATAATGGAACAAATCTTCTGAAGTCGACCAGCACGCTAAATGTTAGTTTTAATAAGGATGCAACTTCCAGTCAGTCTGTCAGCGGACAGGATCTTTCAATTAGTGGTTTTCTTCTTAGTAAGACCGCTAATGTAAATTCTGCGACCCTTGCCGATGTGACTTCAACAATCGAAGATAAGGTTGGCGCAGCTATTGATACTGCACGTGCATTCCAGGGTAGCTTGTCGACCAGCTTATCTATTATTCAGACTCGGCAAGACTTCTCGAAGAACCTGGTCAATATTCTGGACACGGGTTCCGCTAATCTCGTGAACGCAGACACGAACCTTGAGGCTGCGAACGTGCTGGCGCTTCAGACACGCCAGTCGCTGTCGCAGTCTGCGCTCTCGCTCGCTAACCAAGCGAACCAGGGCGTCCTGCAGCTCCTCCGCTAAGTGGGATAGCTTTGACGAGTAGAGTACGGCCGGGGGAAACCCTGGCCGTTTTTGTTTGGACTGACCTACTATAAGAACGTAAGCGGGGTCTGGAGCCGCCCTTTTTGATGAGCTGACGATGGTGGAGGCTGACGGTCCCTGGTTCGGATCGTTTTGTGTCTATGCTTGAGGATATGGTCGAGTTGCCGCGGTCGGTCCGCCGGCTTGAGGTTGTCACGGGCGTGGGCAGTCGTCGGCGC
>NZ_VRUT01000102.1:0-17846 GCF_008039465.1 Methylobacterium sp. WL120
GCGCTCGTCGACCCGCCGCTGCCGCCCCGCCGGCCCGCCGAATTCGCCGCGCGCCTCGCGGCCAACCCCAACGCGTCGTTGTTCACGAACCGGAGCGGCCCATGAACATCCGCCAGTTCCTCGCCTGCACCCAGTCCACCTCCGCCGGGCGCCGGGCCGAAGCCGCCTCGGCGCTGACGCGGGCCTACCTCTACGGCAACCTCGAGGCGGACGCCGCCTGGGAGGCCAAGACCGCGATCCTCGCCCTCCTCGACGACCCCGCGCCGGTGGTGCGCCGGGCCATGGCCGAGGCCTGCGCCGCCTCGGCCCGCGCCCCACGACCGCTGGTGGTGGCCTTGGCCTCCGACCAGACCGAGGTCGCCTGCCTGGTGCTGGCCTCCTCGCCGGTCCTCACCGACGCCGACCTCGTGGATGCGGCGGCGATGGGCTGCGAGACGATCCGCGCGACGATCGCGGCCCGCCACCACCTCTCGCACGCGGTCGCCGGAGCGCTGGCCGAGATCGGCGCCGCCGACACCCTCGCGGTGCTGGCGCGCAACCCGACCGCGCGCATCACCACCGGCCGGATGCTGCGCATGGTCGAGCGCCACGGCGGCGACGCGACCTTGCGCGAGGCGCTGCTCGAGCGCGCCGACCTGCCGATCGAGGTGCGCCACGCGGTCGGCGCACGGCTGGCGCGGAGCCTTTCGGCCTTCGTGACCGAGTGCGGCTGGCTCTCGGCCGACCGCAGCGCCCGGATGAGCCGCGAGGCCGGCGAGCGCAACGTGCTCGAGTTGTGCGAGGGCGCCGGCGCTGCCGCCACCGCGCGCATCGTCAAGCACCTGCGCACCACGGGCCAGCTCAACGCCGGCCTGATCCTGCGGGCGATCCTCTCGGGGCAGATGGCGTTCGCGGAAACCGCGTTCGCCGACCTGACCGGCCTGGAGCACGCCCGCGTCGGGACGCTGCTGCGCGAGCCGCGCGGGATCGCCGAGTTGCACCGCCGTTCCGGCCTCGCCGAAGCGCTGCTGCCGGCGGTGGTGGCCGCGCTCTCGGCCTGGCGCGAGGCCGCCGACGGCACCAGCACCTTGCGCGGCGTCGGCCTGTCGCGGCGCATGATCGAGCGGGCGATCACCGCCTGCGAGGACATGCCATTCTCTGAGATGCAGGGCGTGATGGCGCTGCTGACGCGCTACGAGGCCGAGGCCGCGCGCGACGAGGCCCGCACCGTCGCCCGCGCTATCGCCGAGGAGGCTCTGGCTCGCGAGGCTGCCCGCCGCGAGGCGGACGAGGCCGAGGCGGCCTGGCGCGCGGCGCAGCACGCGGTCGCGCGCGACGTCGAGCCCTACGACGGTGCCGAGGCGACGGCGCCGGACCACCTCGCCATCGATCCGCGCGACCGCATCGGCGACCGGTATCTGTGGGATGGCGCATTCCCGGAGGCGGACCTCTTCGCCGAGCGCGAGCGGCGCACCGACCCGGTCGGCGCCATCCTCGACGCGCTGCCCGAAGCGATCCTGGCGAGTTTCCGCGAGGAGCAGGAGCGCGTCCGCCTCGCCGCCGACGCCGAGGCTGCGCTCGACGCCCGGCCCGAGATCGACGGGGAAGAAGTGTTGGATCGCAGACGCCTCGCGGCCTGACCTGCGGAGATACGGATCGCGGGCGCCCGCCGACAGGCTTCGCGGCTCGCGGATCGCATTCGATCCCAGACCACTCCCGTCATCCCGGGGCTGCGCAGCAGAGCCCGGGGTCCAGAGCGCCGACAGTGCCAGGCGCGATCTCGACCTGCGAGTCTGGATTTCGGGCTCGCCTTCGGTGCCCCGGAATGACGGGGTGGGTTTCGGCAGCGGGCGCCGCCAAACGCCACGTTTCGATCCTCTGACCGGACGCAGCATGGATCGCGCCTGCTACGGACGCGCGGGCGCTCCATCGGCCGCCGCAGCCTTGTCGCGCGCGGAGCGATGCTGCAAAGCGTGCCCGTCCGCACGACCCGAGCCAGCCCATGCACGACATCCGCGCCATCCGGGACAACCCGGAAGCCTTCGACCGCGACCTTTCCCGTCGCGGCCTCGACTCGCTTTCGGCCGAGCTGATCGCGCTGGACGATGCGCGCAAAGCGGCCGTCTCGGCGGCGCAGGAGAACCAGGAGCGCCGCAACGCCCGCGCCAAGGAGATCGGCGCCGCCAAGAAGGCGAAGGACGAGGCCCGCGCGGCCGAATTGATGGCCGAGGTCGCCGGCTTGAAGGAGGTCGGACCGGCGCTCGAGAAGGCGCAGGCCGAGGCCGCCAAGACCCTCGACGACCGGCTTGCCGCAATCCCGAACCTCCCGAAAGCCGACGTGCCCGAGGGCGCCGACGAACACGGCAACGTCGAGTACCGCCGCTTCGCGTCCGCCCGCGCGGAACTGCCTGAGGGCCGCCAGCACTTCGAGCTCGGCGAGACGCTCGGCCTGATGGATTTCGAGGCCGCCACCAGGATTTCGGGCTCACGCTTCGTGGTGCTCAAGGGCCAGATCGCCCGGCTGGAGCGGGCGCTCGGCCAGTTCATGCTCGATCTGCACACGCAGGAGCACGGCTACCTGGAAGTCGCGCCGCCGATCCTGGTGCGCGACGAGGCGATGTTCGGCACGGCACAGCTGCCGAAGTTTCGCGATGATCAGTTTGCAGCAACACGCGACGCAGGCGCCATAGACCATGCGAAATTATTGCAAGATACTCTTAAGCGGGTAGCGCTTGAACTCGGAACAAGGCGATTGAGCGAACACTCCAACGATGTCCTTGAGGCTGCAATAGGTGCAAACTTAGCTACGCGCGGACTGGCGGATCAGCCAACCAATCTGTGGCTAATTCCCACGGCCGAAGTCCCGCTCACCAACCTCGTCCGCGAATCCATCCTCGCCGAGGACGAACTGCCCCTGCGCTTCACCGCCCTCACGCCCTGCTTCCGCGCGGAGGCCGGGGCGGCGGGGCGCGACACCCGCGGAATGCTGCGGCAGCACCAGTTCAACAAGGTCGAGTTGGTCTCGATCACCGCGCCCGAGAAGTCGGCCGAGGAGCACGAGCGCATGCTGTCCTGTGCGGAGGCCGTGCTGAAGAAGCTCGACCTGCCGTTCCGCACGATGACGCTCTGCACCGGCGACATGGGCTTCGCCAGCAAGAAGACCTACGACATCGAGGTCTGGATGCCGGGGCAGAAGACGTTCCGCGAGATCTCGTCCTGCTCGGTCTGCGGCGATTTTCAGGCGCGACGGATGAACGCCCGGTACCGTAAGGACGGCAAGCCCGCCTTCGTGCATACCCTGAACGGATCGGGCGTCGCGGTCGGCCGCGCGCTGATCGCGGTGATGGAGAACTACCAGAACCCGGACGGCAGCGTCACGATCCCGTCCGCGCTCGCGCCCTACATGGGCGGCCTCAACCGGATCGAAGGGCAGGCCACGTAATGCGCATTCTCGTCACCAACGACGACGGCATCCACGCGCCGGGCCTGGAGACGCTGGAGGGTATCGCCCGGACGCTGTCCGACGACGTCTGGGTGGTGGCGCCCGAGACCGACCAGTCCGGCGTCTCGCACTCGCTGTCGCTGAACGACCCGCTGCGCTTGCGCCACATCTCCGAGAAGCGCTTCGCGGTGAAGGGCACGCCGTCCGATTGCGTGATCCTCGGCGTGCGCCACATCCTGGCCGACCACGGCCCGGACCTCGTGCTGTCGGGGGTCAACCGCGGCCAGAACGTCGCCGAGGACGTGACCTATTCCGGCACCATCGCCGCCGCGATGGAGGGCACGATCCTCAACGTGCGCTCGATCGCCATGTCCCAGGCCTACGGGATCGGCGGCCGCGGGAACCTGAAATGGCAATGCGCCGCCCACCACGGCCCGATCGTCGTGAAGAAGATCCTGGAGACCGGGATCGAGCCGGGCATCGTGATCAACGTCAACTTCCCCGATTGCGAGCCCGACGAGGTCGCCGGCATCGCGGTGGCGGCGCAGGGCCAGCGCAACCAGGCGCTGCTCGCCATCGACGCGCGCACCGACGGGCGCGGCAACCCGTATTTCTGGCTCGCCTTCGCCAAGGCGCGGTTCGAGCCGGGCAACGGGTCCGACCTCAAGGCCATCGCCGAGAAGCGCATCTCGGTGACGCCGTTGCGCCTCGACCTCACCGACGAGCCGACGCTGACGCGCTTCGCGCAGGCTTTCGCGGAGTAGGTCCTCCGTAAGCTCCGACGGCGTTCTTCTCGTCCCTCACCCTCATCCTGAGGTGGAGGGTCGGGGAGCAGGCCGATCGACCCGGCGGAGCGGTCACGTCCCAAAGCGGAGCTCCCTTCCCCATGAGCCTCGTCCTCATCCCCGGCTACATGGCCGACGCCAGCCTGTGGGACGACATGGCCGAGGCGCTGGCGCCGGCCGGCCCGATCCACCACGCGAGCCTCGCCCACGACGACACGATCCCCGAGATGGCGCGGCGGCTGCTCGCCGAGGCGCCACCGCGCTTCGTGCTCGTCGGGTTCTCGATGGGCGGCTACGTCGCCCGCGATGCGACGCGGCTCGCGCCGGAGCGGGTGCGCGGGCTGGTCCTGGTCGCGACCTCATCGCGCTCCGACTCCCGGCAGCAGGCGGTGGCCAAGCGCCTCGCGATCGAGGGCGTCGAGGCGGGAGAGTTCGGAGGCCTGAGCCGGGCGGCGGCCGCCGCCTCGGTGCACCCCGACCGAGCCGGCGACGCGGCGCTGATCGAGCGCATCCGCGCGATGGGGCGGCGCCTCGGACGCGAGGCCTTCCTGCGCCAGTCCCGGCTGCAACGCGTCGGCGACGAGGGCCGGCTCGGCGCCATCACCTGCCCGGCCCTGGTGATCGCTGCGGGCCGCGATCGCCTGCGCAGCGTCGCAGAATCGGAGGAGCTGCGTGACGGCATCAGGGGCGCAACGATGGCGGTCGTCGCGGAGGCCGGCCACATGCTGCCGATCGAGGCGCCGGACGCCCTGGCGGCGCTGATCCTCGCCTGGCTCCGCGACCTGCCGCCATGACCGGGCCGGACGACGAACGGGACGGCGCGGGGCTGAGCGGCCATGACGGCCTCGGCGGGGCGATCGAGAATGCGGCCTTCGTGCTGGCGCTTCGCGGGCGCGGCACCCGCGACACGGCGGTGCTGCGGGCAATGGAGCAGGTGCCGCGGGCAGCCTTCGCGCCTGCCGCGTACCGACACCTCGCCCGGCGCGACCTGCCGCTGCCGCTGCCCTGCGGGGCGGCGATGACCGCTCCGAGCACGGTGGCGACGATGCTGGCGCTGCTGAGGGTCGAGGCGGGGATGCGCATCCTCGAGATCGGCACCGGGTCCGGCTACGTCACGGCGCTGCTGCTGCAGCTCGGCGCCGAGGCCGTGACGAGCCTGGAGCGCTACGCGACGCTGGTGGCCCAGGCGCGCGCGAACATCGGCGGACGGGCCCGGATCGTCCAGGGCGACGGCCTCGCCGAGATGGAAGAGGGCGGCTTCGACCGCATCCTCGTCAACGGCGCCGTGTCGGCGCCCCCGCCCGGCTGGGGCGCGGCGCTGAACCCGGGCGGGCGCTTCGTCGCCGGATCGGAAGGCGGGCTGATGGTGGCCGAGCCGCGCGGGCAGGGCCTCGCCATCGAGCCGGGACCGCGGCTGCGCCTCGCGCCGCTGGTGCCGGGGCGGGCGGTCGCGCTTTAACCAAACCCGTTCACCGCCACGATGACGGTAAGCATTCCTAAGCGGCGATTCGAAGAGCGAAATGGTGCTCGCGCGGCCGTGAACGTGGTGAACGGGAACGGTTGTTTAACCTGAATCCGGCTTTCATGGGCTCATCAAGTTGCGTCAGGCAAACGGGTGCGTCGATGCGGGTTCGCGGGACTGGTCGGAGGATGAAGACGCTGTCGCGCTTCGCTCTCATCGGAGTTATCGGCAGCGGTGCCGCCGCCTGCTCGTCGGACGCATCGCGTCTCGACAACCCCTTCACAAATCCGTTCGCCTCGAACATGGCGAGCGAGCCGGCGGCGACGGGGAGCCTGCCGGACATGCCGTCGGCGCCGCCGATCCGCACCGGCCGGATCCAGTCCGAGGCGCTCGGCTCACCGATGGCGATCTCGCCCCGGCCCGGCCCGGTGGCCGCCCGCGTGCCGACCCAGCCGATGGCGCAGACCACCCGCGTCGCCTCCACCGGCAACCCCGGCTGGAACGCGCAGGGCGGCACCACCATCACCGTCGCCCCGAACGACAGCCTCAATCAGATGTCGACGCGCTTCGGCGTGCCGGCCTCGGCGATCCTGTCGGCCAACGGCTTGACCAACGCGAGCCAGGTGACGCCCGGCCGCCAGCTCGTCATCCCGGTCTACAGCGCCTCGGGCATGAACCCGGCGGCGGCCCCGATGACGGCGCGGGCCGTTCCCGCCGCCCCCTCGGAGCGGATCAAGGCCGCCGAGACCAAGCGCCAGGATGACGCCAAAGACGCGGCGAAGGCCGAGGCCAAGCGCAAGGAAGCGGCCAAGGAGGCGCAGAAGGAGGCCGAGGCCAAGAAGCTCGCCGACAAGCGCGCCGATGAGAAGGCCCGCAAGGAGGTCGCCGCCAAGGAGGCGGACGCTAAGAAGCACCATGTCCGCCCCGGCCAGGTCGCCAAGGCCGACGCGAAGCCCGACGCCAAGACGGACACCAAGGCCGACGTGAAGGCAGAAGCCGCGCGCAAGACCGAGGCCGAGGCCAAGCAGGCCAAGGCGGATGCCGCCAAGGACGCGGCGAAGAAGGTCGCCGAGGCCAAGGCCACCAAGGCGGCGTCCGAGAAGGCCGCCGCCGACAAGGTGGCTTCGGACAAGGCCGCGGCGGAGAAGGTCGCCGCCAAGCCGGAGCCGGCGAAGGCCGTCGCGACCGCGAAGGTCGAGCCCGCCAGCACCGGCTCGGTCGCCGCCGCGGCGGCGGACCAGACCTTCCGCTGGCCCGCCAAGGGCCGGGTGATCTCGGGCTACGGCTCCTCGGGCAACGAGGGCATCAACATCGCGGTGCCCGAGGGCACGTCGGTGAAGGCCGCCGAGGACGGCACCGTCGCCTATGCCGGCTCGGACGTGAAGGGCTACGGCAAGCTCGTGCTGGTGCGCCATGCCAACGGCTACGTGTCGGCCTACGCCCACAACGGCGAGCTCGACGTGAAGCCCGGCGAGAAGGTGAAGCGCGGCCAGACGATCGCCAAGTCCGGCGCGTCCGGCAACGTGACCTCGCCCCAGCTGCACTTCGAGATCCGCAAGAGCGGCGCACCGATCGATCCGATGTCGCAGCTCGCGAGCAACTGAGCGTCAGGCCTCTGCACCAAGTCGGAGGGCGGCCCGCGAGGGCCGCCTTTTTCCGTTTCAGCTGCTCGGCGTCTGGAGCGTCCCGTCGGGGCTGTGATGATCGACCGCCGCGGGGAGCACCTTCGCCAGCACCGCCAGGACCTGGTCGGTCGGGATGCCGAGCTTGTCTGCGATCCGGCGGACCTGCTCGTTGTCCATCACCTTGCGCAGGTCCTCCGCCGTGATCGGCTCGTTCGCGCCGCGGCCGAGCCAGGAATTCACCTGGGTGGCGTAGCCCGAATTCTGGAGCTGGCTCAGAAGGCCCTGGACGCCGCCCGGCAGCACACGCTCGATGATCGAGGGTAGCGCCTCGATGGCGGCCTGGCCAAGGCTACCGTCGAGGGTGTTCTTCAGGGTGTCGAACAGGCTCATCGCTCAGGCTCCTCGCCGAATCGCGCGGCACTCTAGCCGGCAGCAGGGATCAGGCCACCTGCGTCGAGAATTGCCGCTGCGGCGCAAGGGTGCCGTCCCGGCTCTGCCGGTCGACGGCGCCGGGCAGGAACTCGGCCAGGGCCGTGGGCACCCGGGCCTCCGGGACGCCGAGATCGGCGGCGAAGCGCGTCAGCGCCTCCGGCGAGAGCAAGGCGGCGTAGGCGCCCGCGGGCAGGGCGACGTTGGCGCCCGATCCGAGCCAGGAGGAGACCGCCGCGCCGTGGCCGGCCTCGCGGAGCCTGTCGAGGAAGGCCGGAAGGCCGCCGGGGTGGATCTTGGCGAAGGCCATCGGTAGCCCGTCTCCGCCGATAGCATCAATGCGTGCCTCGGCGCGAGCGAGCGCGTCCCGGAACATGTCGAACAACCCCATGACGTCAGCCCATTCCCCAACAGCCGTCCGCCGGAAGGCGGAGAGCATCGAGAATGCAAGCTCGGGCGCAGGCGACGCACGACAAGCACCTGCGGCGACGAAGCGAAAAAGAATAGCGCTCAGTCGAGGGTGCGGCCGAGACGTCCGGCGAGGTCCTGGATGAATTGGAAGGCCGTGCGGCCGGAGCGCGACCCGCGGGTGGTCGCCCATTCCAGTGCCTCGGCCCTCAGCGCGTCGGGCTCCACCGGTAGCGCGTAGCGCTCGGCGTAGGCGTGGATCATCGCCAGGTACTCGTCCTGGCTGCACTTGTGGAACCCGAGCCAGAGGCCGAAGCGGTCCGAGAGCGAGACCTTTTCCTCCACCGCCTCGCCGGGGTTGATCGCGGTGGAGCGCTCGTTTTCGACCATCTCGCGGGCGAGCAGATGCCGCCGGTTGGAGGTGGCGTAGAACAGCACGTTGCCGGGCCGCCCCTCGATGCCGCCGTCGAGCGCCGTCTTGAGCGACTTGTACGAGGTGTCGTCGCCGTCGAACGAGAGGTCGTCGCAGAACACCACCCAGCGATGCGGGTCGGGGCGCAAAGTCGCCATCAGGTCGGGCAGCGCCTCGATATCCTCGCGGTGGATCTCGACGAGTTTCATCGGCAAAGCGCCTGCGGCGCGGCGGGCGTTGATCTCGGCGTGCACCGCCTTGACGAGCGACGACTTGCCCATGCCGCGGGCGCCCCAGAGCAGCGCGTTGTTGGCAGGCAGCCCGCGCGCGAAGCGCTCGGTGTTCTCGGCCAGCGTGTCGCGCGCCCGATCGATGCCGGTGAGCAGCCCCATCTCGACGCGATTCACCCGCGTCACCGGGATCAGACGGCGCTCCGGTCCCCACAGGAAGGCGTCGGCCGCGCTCATGTCGGCCTCGACCCGCGCGGGCGGGGCGGCTCGCTCGAGGGCGGTCGCGATGCGCTCCAACAGGGGGAGCAGCGTGTCCAGGGTGGTTGCTTGTGTCATGGCCAATGGGTTCGGGTGGGCCGCGGATCGCCCGGGCCTACGCGCGCAAAGTCCTTGCTGCAACCAGGTGGCCGGCTGCAACGTCGCGGGCCGACCCGCGTTGTTGGCGCGACCTCGACCGGAGCCGACCTTTGATCTTCCCAGCCACCACCGCCCTGTTCGCCGGCCTGCTCGGCCTGCTCTTCATCGGCCTCTCCGCCTGGGTGATGGGCGGGCGCGTGAGAGGCAACGTCCTCCTGGGCGACGGCGGCAAGGACACGCTGCAGCGGCGCATCCGCTCGCACGGCAACTTCTCCGAATACGTGCCGATGGCGCTGGGCCTCGTCGCCCTGCTTGAGGCCGGCGGGACCCGGCACTGGATCGTGGTGTCACTGCTGACGATCCTGCTCGTCGCGCGCCTGCTGCATCCCGTCGGCATGCTTGCGCCGGAGAACTCGCCGCGCCAGTTCGCCTGCCGCGGCGGCGGCATCATCGCCACGCTGCTGGTGACGCTCGTGGCGGCGATCCTGCTGATCATCCGCGCGATCTGAGCGCGATCTGAGACCTGGGGGCCGCCCGGCGTTGCTTTCGGGACGCCCCTGGCTATAGTCCGCGCGCTTTCAGACAGGCCCGGCGACGCTTTCGACAGGCGCGCTCGGGCCTAATGTCACATGAGGAGACGCGCTTGATCACCCCCGCCTTCGCGCAAGGGGCCGGCACCGTTGCCGGCGGAGCCGAGATCGCCTTGCAGGTGGTTCCTTTCGTCCTCATCTTCGTGATCATGTATTTCTTGATCCTGCGGCCGCAGCAAAGGCGGGTCAAGGATCATCAGGCCCTGGTCAAGAACGTCCGCCGCGACGACACGATCGTCACCAACGGCGGCCTCGTCGGCCGGGTCGTGAAGGTGATGGACGAAGCCTCCGAGATCGAGGTGGAGATCGCGCCGAACGTCCGGGTCAAGGTGGTGCGCACCATGATCTCCGAGGTTCGCGTCAAGGGCGGGCCGGTCAAGGCCGCCTAGGGCGCTCTCCGCCGAAGCGAGTCCCGGTTCGGCGTTGGAGACCTCGGCACGGCAACAGCTCGGAGCCGTTCCCGATCGCGTCGCGACCAGGACAGGCTTCAGACCCGCCGGATCAGGATGCCGCGGCAAGTCCCCGGCAGGACTGCAGAAAACAGAGTCGGCGGATGTTGCGCTTTTCCCGTACCAAGATCATCGCGACCCTCGTCGCCATCCTGATCGGCCTAAGCCTCGCGGTCCCGAGCTTCTTCTCGGCCGACCAACGCAAGGGCTTCATGGCCGCGCTGCCGAGCTGGTTCCCGGCCTGGATCGTGCCGAGCCGTGCGATCGTCCTCGGCCTCGACCTGCAGGGCGGCTCGCAGCTGCTGCTGGAGGTCGACCAGACCGAGCTCGTCGCCTCCCAGGCCAAGGGACTGCGTGACGAGGTCCGCGGCGTGCTTCAGCGCGAGAACGTGCGGGCGGATGGCGGCATCGGCATCCTCCAGCGCGGCGTCCAGGTCCGCATCGCCGACGCGGCGGCGCGTGCCAAGGTGATGCCGAAGCTGCAGGAGCTGGCGCAGCCGATCTCGAACCCGCTCGTCGGCCAGACCGGCGGCCGCACCCTCGACATCAACGAGCAGCCCGACGGCCTGATCCGCCTCGCCCTCACCGATGCGGGCATCAACGAGCGCACCCGCCGCGCCGTGACCCAGGGCATCGAGGTCATCCGCCGCCGCCTCGACTCGACCGGCACGCTGGAGCCCTCGATCCAGCAGCAGGGCGCCGACCGCATCCTGATCCAGGTTCCCGGCCTGCAGGACCCGGAGCGCCTGGAGGCGCTGCTCGGCAAGACCGCCAAGCTCGAGTTCCGGATGATCTCCGACAACCCGGCCGGCGACGTGGACATGCTGCCCTCGCGCGACGAGCGCGGCGCCAAGGTGGCGGTGGAGCGTCGCGTCATGGCCGACGGCGGCGACCTCACCGACGCGCAGCCGGCCTTCGACCAGCAGACCCACGAGCCGATGGTGAGCTTCAAGTTCAACCTGAAGGGCGCCCAGCGCTTCGGCCAGGCGACCTCGGAGAACGTCGGCCGCCGCATGGCGATCGTGCTCGACAACGAGGTGGTCTCGGCTCCGGTGATCCGCAGCGCGATCACCGGCGGCTCCGGCCAGATCACTGGCAACTTCTCGGTGCAGCAGGCCAACGACCTGTCGATCCTGCTGCGCGCCGGCGCGCTGCCGGCGAAGTTCACCGTGGTCGAGCGCCGGGTCGTCGGGCCGGGTCTCGGCAGCGACTCGATTCGCGCCGGCAAGATCGCCACCGGCGTCGCCGGGCTCCTCGTCGTCGCCTTCATGTTCCTGACCTACGGCACCTTCGGCTTCATCGCGAACATCGCCCTCATCGTCCACGTCGGGCTCATCCTCGGCCTGATGTCGGTGCTCGAGGCCACCATGACGCTGCCCGGCATCGCCGGCATCGTGCTCACCATCGGCACGGCGGTGGATTCCAACGTGCTGATCTACGAGCGCATGCGCGAGGAGCATCGCGCCGGGCGCTCCCTCGTCTCCGCGCTGCAGGCCGGCTTCGACCGGGCGTTCGCGACCATCATCGACTCGAACTCGACCATGGCGATCGCCGCGCTGATCCTGTTCTTCCTCGGCTCCGGCCCGGTGAAGGGTTTTGCCGTGGTGTTCATCCTCGGCATCCTCACCACCGTCATCACCGCGGTGACGCTGACGCGGATGATGATCGCGGTATGGTACAAGTCGTTCCGGCCCAAAGCCCTGCCGTTCTGAGATCGTCGCCGCTCCGCACGTCGTCCGTTCAGGGGAGCCGATCGTCGCTTCCCGACCGTAAGGTCCTTTGAAAATGCGCCTGCTTCGCCTCTGGCCCGATGAGTCGCACTTCGACTTCATGCGCTTCCGTCGCGTGAGCTTCCCGCTCTCGGCGATCCTGTCGGTGGCGACCGTGGTGCTGTTCCTCACCGTCGGCCTGAACTACGGCATCGACTTCAAGGGCGGCACGCTGGTCGAGCTGCAGGCGAAGTCGGGCACCGCCGACGTCGGCGAGATCCGCCACACGGCCGCCGGCTTCGGCTTCGGAGAGCCCGAGGTACAGGAGCTCGGCAACCAGGGCACCGTGTTGGTGCGCCTGCCGCTGCAGCCCGGCGAGCAGGGCCAGACCGCGGTGATGAACAAGGCGCACGGCGCCTTCGACAAGGATTACGAGTTCCGCCGCACCGAGACCGTCGGCCCCCGCGTCTCGGGCGAGCTGGTGCAGTCGGGCACCCTCGGCGTCGTGCTCTCGGTGGTAGCGGTGCTGCTCTATCTGTGGTTTCGCTTCGAGCGCGAGCTGGCGCTCGGCGCCATCGTCGGCACGCTGCACGACATCGTGCTGACCATGGGCGTGTTCATCATCACCCGCATCGAGTTCAACATGACCTCGATCGCGGCGATCCTCACCATCGTCGGCTACTCGCTGAACGAGACCGTGGTGGTGTTCGACCGGACCCGCGAGCTGATGCGCCGGTACAAGACCATTCCCACCGACGAGCTGCTCAACCTGTCGATCAACTCGACCATGTCGCGCACGGTGATGACCTCGGTCTCGGCCTTCCTATCGCTGCTGGCGCTGGTGCTGTTCGGCGGCGAGGCGATCCGCGGGTTCGCGGTGGTGATGCTGTGTGGCGTTGTGATTTGCACTTACTCTGCCATCTTCGTTTCCACACCCAGTCTCATTTATCTCGGTCTGATGCTCTCGGGCACCAAGGCCCAGGCCGCCCGCGGGCGCCTGCCGCAGGCTGCGGAGTAGGATGGCCGAGCTCGACGGCTTCGAGCAGGGTTTCCTGCCCGGCCGCCACCTCATCGACGCCTACGGCAACGGCGGCTTCCGCTTCGGCGAGATGTCGCACCGCGGCTCGATCCTGGCGCTGCCCTCGGGCGTCCGCGCCTGGGCCGTGACGGAGGGGAGGGCGATCGACCGCACCGCGTTGCGCCCGGTTCAGGCCGAATCGGCGGAGATCGAGCTGCTGCTCGTCGGCACGGGCCTCGACATCGTGCCGCTGCCACCCGATCTTCGGGCATGGCTCAAGGACAACCGGATCGGTCTCGACGTGATGCAGACCGGCGCGGCGGCGCGCACGTACAACATCCTGGTGGCGGAGAACCGCAAGGTGGCGGCGGCCCTGATCGCGGTCGCGTGAGCGACGCGCCGGATCGGGCGGACGCACGAGAGGATGGGCTCGGCGGCCTCGCCTTCGCCTTCCGCCATTGCGAGGACCTCGTCCGCGCCGGCGACCCGGACCGCTACTTCGCGACCCTGTTCGCGCCCCAAGGCGCCCGCCCGCACCTCTTCGCCCTCTACGCCTTCAGCCTGACGATCGCGCGGGTGCGCGAGGCCGCCTCGAACCCGATGGCCGGCGAGATCCGCCTGCAATGGTGGCGCGACGCGCTCCAGGGCGAGGCCCGCGGCGACGTGAAGGCCAACCCCGTGGCCGCCGCGCTGCTGGACGCGATCGTCGCCCGCCGCCTCGGGCGCCAGCCCTTCGTCGACCTGATCGACGCCCGCGTGTTCGACCTCTACGACGACCCGATGCCCCGGCTGAACGACCTGGAGGGCTATTGCGGCGAGACCGCCTCGGCTTTGTTCCGGCTCGCCAGCCTGATCCTGTGCGACGGCGCGGAGCCGGGCGGTGCCGCCGCCGCGGGCCATGCGGGCGTGGCCTACGGCATCACCGGGCTGCTGCGGGCGCTGCCGTGGCACGCCCGCGGCGGACAGGTCTACCTGCCGGCCGACGTGTTCCGCGCCCACGGCGTCACCCGCGAGGACATCGTCACCGGCCGCGGCGGGCCGGGCTTGCGCGGCGCCTGCGCGGACCTCCGCGCCGACGCCCGCCGGCACCTGGCCGCCTACGAGGCCGAGAGGGCGACGATCCTGCCCGCGGCCCGCGCCGCCTTCCTGCCGCTCGCCCTGGTCGAGGGCTACCTCGCCGCCATGGAGCGCCCGGGCTACGACCCGCTCAACACGCCGATTGAGACCGCCCGCTGGCGCCGCCTGTGGCGGCTGTGGCGCGGATCGCGCGCGGCCGGGTAGGGCGAGACGCGCTCCCTCTCCCAGGGGGAGAGGGTTGGGGTGAGGGGCGTGACCTCTCCGGACGAGTTTCGCCCCTCATCCTGTCCTTCTCCCCATCCAAGTCGGGCTTGCCCGATTTGGACACCAGAATAGCCGATCTCGGGCAAGCCCGAGATCGGCGGGAGAAGGGACCCGCGCTCACCCTGCCCAACGAGAGGTCGCTGCGATGTAACCCCCCGCCGCCGCCCCGCGTTGGCGCCCGCAGATTCCTCGTCTACGTTCCTCTCCAAGACGCTCCAGGGAAGAAACCAGACGCTCATGGCCGACACCTACGACGTGCTCATCATCGGCGCCGGCCCCGGCGGCTACGTCACCGCGATCCGTGCGGCGCAGCTCGGGTTCAAGACCGCGGTGGTGGACCGGGAGCACCTCGGCGGCATCTGCCTGAACTGGGGCTGCATCCCGACCAAGGCGCTGCTGCGCTCGGCCGAGATCTACCACTACATGCAGCACGCCTCCGATTACGGGCTCTCCGCCAAGGAAGTCTCGTTCGACACCGCGGCGATCGTGAAGCGCTCGCGCGGGGTCTCGTCGAAGCTGAACGGCGGCGTCGGGCACCTGCTGAAGAAGAACAAGGTCGACGTGATCTGGGGCGAGGCCACGGTCGATTCGGTCGCCAAGGGCAACGGCGCCGGCCAGGTGACGGTGAAGGAGACCACCCGCGCCCCCGCGCCGAAGGGGGCGCTGGCCGCCGGCACCTACTCGGCCAAGCACATCATCGTCGCCACCGGCGCGCGGCCGCGCGCGATCCCCGGCATCGAGCCCGACAAGAAGCAGATCTGGACCTACTACGAGGCGATGGTGCCGGAGACGATGCCGAAGTCGCTCCTGGTGATGGGCTCGGGCGCGATCGGCATCGAGTTCGCCTCGTTCTACGCCACCATGGGCGCGGCGGTGACGGTGGTGGAGCTGCTGCCGCAGATCCTGCCGGTGGAGGATCCCGAGATCGCCGGCATCGCCCGCAAGCGCTTCGAGAAGCAGGGCATCAAGATCCTCACCGGCGCCAAGGTGACGAAGGTCGAGAAGGGCGCCGACTCGGTCACCGCCACCATCGAGGGCGGCGACGGCAAGGTGCAGCAGATCACGGCGGAAAAGCTGATCTCGGCGGTGGGCGTGGTCGGCAACATCGAGAACCTCGGGCTGGAGAAGCTCGGCGTCGCCATCGAGCGCGGCATCGTCGTCACCGACGGGTTAGGGCGCACCAACGTGCCCGGCCTCTACGCCATCGGCGACGTCGCCGGCCCGCCGATGCTCGCCCACAAGGCCGAGCACGAGGGGGTGATCTGCATCGAGACGATCAAGGGCCTGCACACCCACCCGATGGACAAGGCCAAGATCCCGGGCTGCACCTACTGCCAGCCGCAGATCGCCTCCGTCGGCCTCACCGAGGCCAAGGCCAAGGAGCAGGGCTTTGCCGTGAAGGTCGGCCGCTTCCCCTTCGCCGGCAACGGCAAGGCGATCGCGCTCGGCGAGCCGGACGGCCTGATCAAGACGGTGTTCGACGCCAAGACCGGCCAGCTGCTCGGCGCCCACATGGTCGGCGCCGAGGTGACCGAGCTGATCCAGGGCTACGTCGTCGCCATGAACCTCGAGACCACCGAGGAAGACCTGATGCACACGGTCTTCCCGCACCCGACGCTGTCCGAGATGATGCATGAGAGCGTGCTGGATGCTTATGGGAAGGTGATCCATACTTAGCATCGGGACCTTAAGAGACAGCCGCGATATTACAAAACAATAAGGCGGACGTCTCATTATCACGCATTAATTTCTGATAAACGCCGCATTACTTGTTAAATACATTCTTTGTTACATCAGTAAGAAAATTCCCCGCGACACTTATGATCAAGCCAAGAATCACAGCGCCAAAGATGAATTTTAGAGTATTTTTGCGATAAGCTGAGGTTTTCTTACCGTACCCGAAATTAAATACCATGCGAGGCAATAGATAAAGCTTTATAGGGAACAATATGATTAGCCATACAACGATTGGAATGGCGAGTATCCAAAATGCATTGCTGCCAACTGCTGGAACGCTAGAGTAAGTTAGAAACAATATTGAAGATATTACTCCTAACAAAACAGCAGATAGATAATTTAATATGTCAGAAAAATATAGAAAACTATACCATGTCTTACATGACCGAAAGATGTCTAACATTTCGTGCCTGAGCGTCAATACTTACTCCCTTGGACCAGAGGCCTCAAAATCAAAAGATTTTATGATTCCGTGATCGGAGAAACTAAACCGTACTGAGTATATCATAGATTGTGAAACGTAGTTATTTTCATATATAGATATTCGATTAATATTGCTTGTTAGGTTATTCGTGTCCTCTAATATCTCATCAATTATTGTTGATTTCGTTCCAATATTATTCTTGAATTGAACTTGTACCTCAACGTCTTTCCGGCAAAACCGGGATAGCGCATGTGAAATTCTTCGGAGAATTGACTCATCGACGCTAAGCGCCCAATATTCATTTAACCTAATTGTATTAGTTGGCATACTTGATAATCCTATGAATAAATCGCGATGCCTGATACGATAATGTTGATTTCATCAATGGACTGATTTTATGATATTGATATTCAATACTCGTTCTAAAATCAAGATGCTATAAAGGATAATTTCATTAAGTCTATCAGATTAGTTTAGGTTGCACAAATGCTCGACGCGACAAAGCTTCTCGCCAACGCCCTCGGCGAGCACCTCGCCCTGATCTACCGGCGCACCTTCGGCAGCCGGGAGCCGGGCTATGTCGAGGTGATCGAGGAATCGGCGCGGCTGACCATCGAGCGGATCGCGCAGAGCGACGCGCTCTATCACGATGCCGACCACACCACCCTGGTGACGCTGGTGACCCAGGACATCCTGCGCGGCCGCTTCGTGGCGCAGGGGGTGTCGCCGCGGGACTGGCTGCACGCGATCCTGGCCGCGCTCTACCACGACATCGGCTACGTCCGCGGCGTCTGCGCCGGCGACACGCGCACCCGGTTCGTGATCGACCGGGCCGGCACCACCGTCGGGCTGCCGCGCGGGGCGTCCGATGCCGGGCTCACGGCGCACCACGTCGAGCGCTCGAAGATCGCGGTGTGGGAGCGCTTTGCTACCCACGAGTTCGTCGACGCCGGCCGCGTGGCACGCGCGATCGAGCTGACGCGCTTCCCCGTACCCGACGACAGCGACCACGCCGAGACCGCCACGGAAGCCGGGCTGATGCGCGCGGCCGACCTCATCGGCCAGCTCGGCGATCCGCTCTATCCGCGAAAGCTCAACGCGCTGTTCCACGAGCTGCGCGAGGCGGGCCTGTGCGAACCGCTCGGCTACGTCGACCCGGCCGATCTGGCCGAGCGCTACCCGAGCTTCTTCTGGGGCAAGGTCGAGCCGGTGATCGGCGACGCCATCCGGGCGCTGGACCTCACCGTGGAGGGACGGCGCTGGGTCGCCAACCTCTACGCCCACGTCTTCGCGATCGAGCACGACCGCCGCCGCATGGGGCCGCATCCCGGTTCGCCCGAATCCCCCACTTTGCCGCCCCTCTTGACCGAACCTTGACCGATCTGGTGTGTTCTCGTTCTGTTCTCACAGCGAGTTGCACCCCATGCCCGCCGCCGCCCAACCCCGCCC
>NZ_VRUT01000103.1:0-17747 GCF_008039465.1 Methylobacterium sp. WL120
TCACGCCGCCACCGGTAGTACGTCACCGAACTCACACCGAGCGCGCGGATTGCATCGGCCACGCTCTGGCCCTGTGAGATCAGCACGTCCGCCTGACGGAGCTTCGCGACGATCTCCTCGGGCTTCGGGTGTTTTGCCATCTCGTCCGTCCTCCAGGCTCAAAAGCCATACCAAAGGGCGGACCACTTCAATGGGGGCTGACCACAATTTCGAGGTGCCGAAGCCCTACGAGTGGAAGGCCTACATCAACGCCGTCGAGGCGCTGACCGAGTACCTGTCCGGCAAGGGCTCCGGAAGCGATGCCTTCCGCCGCTTCCGCGATGCGTTCCAAGATGCGCTGACCCCGCCGAACCCCTTCACCATGGGTCCGGTGACCGACATCCCGCAGGCGGTGCGCTCCAACTTCGATTCCTTCCGCAAGCGGCCGATCGTGCCGGAGCGCCTGGCGAAGAACTCGCCGGGGATGCAGTACGACGAGCGCACCACCGCGGCGGCCAAGATCTGGTCGGGGTTCTGGAACCGGACCTTCGACGCCATCGGCATGGGCGACACGCCCGAGCGCACCCGCAACGAGCTGTCCCAGGTTCTGTTCTCGCCCATGATGGCGGACTACGTCGCGAAATCGATGCTCGGCGGAGCCTACGCCGACGTGAAGGGCGCCGTGCTCGATCCGATGCGCGGCAAGCCCTTCGACCCGGCCACGTCGCCGATCTCGCGGGCCTTCATCGGCCGCTCCATGGCCTACGGGCAGGCGCGCATGGATGCGAGCGAGAACATCTCCAAGCACGGCGGGCAGCTCGCGGCGGCGCTGACCGACTACACCCGGCTGGTGAAGGAGCGCCCCGAGGACGCGCAGGCGCAGTTCCGCGCGCTGGCGGCCGACCAGCAGGACTACGTGGCCGTGATGGCGCCCGATCGGAGGGACCAGGGCGCCGGCGTGAAGGGCATCCATCCGATGAACCGGCTAGTCGCCCTGTCGAAGGCGCTGCTGCCAGTCTCGCAGATGGTCGAGAACGGCGCTGTCTCTTCCGTCGACGGCAAGGAGCGCGGCAAGTTCACGATCAGCGATGGCGTCCAGCGTCAGCGGATCGGGGACACCTTGAACCGCATCCACGAGATGGAGTCGCGCAACGCCCTGATCCTGTCGGGCGATCCCGCGTGGCAGGGCGCGACCTACAAGACCGAGGAGGTGGCTGCCCTCTACGACAAGCTCAGCCACCTCGACGAGCGCGTCTACAAGGAGCTGGCCAACCGCTACGCGAGCGAGCGCGTGGTCAAGTTCTCGAAGCTCTATGATCCCGAGACGGGCGGCGGTGTCTGGGCGGATGCGCGGGCTAAGCTACGCGAGCGCGGGGCCAAGGCGTCGCTGGCCTCGCTCCTGAGCCGGGCGGCCGGCGGCGGCTACGAGCTGCATGGGCAGCGCATCAAGAGGGTGGTGCCGCGGGGCGCGCCGCAATTCGTGGACGCCGACGAATAGGCCACCCGATTGAGGTCACCGAGTGCTCGTGATCCCGTTCGCGGCGCTGCTTTGGGGCGGCCGGGGCAATGTCATCGCGGCTGCCGGCGTGGCGCTGCTCAAGATGGTCGGGGGGAGGGGAGATGCGACTGCACCGGCGAGGCCGCACCTACTGTCGAAGGCGGTGCTTCTCTGCCGGCGCTCGGCTTCGCAGCCGGAACCGGATGCCGTCCGCTTTGATCACGCCTCGCCATCGGCATGGTCCTGTAAGGCGATGCGGCCAGCGTCGGTGATCGCCCATTCCCTCGAACCGGCAGTTGAAATGGCCCCGGTCAACTCGGCCAAGCCCATTTTCCCTAATTGCAGGATGTCCCGGAACGTCTCGGCGTAGAGACGCGGGCCACGCGACAGCAGCACAAGCCGGTAGTGCAAACTCGGCCGCAGCTTACCCTTCATGATGTCTGAGCCTCAATACTTGGATTACAACGCAATACTCAAGATCGTAAAAAACATCAAGATCATTAGCAATTCAGTTTATAACGATAATAACAGCGTACTCTTTCTTTAATTCTGTGATAGATACTTCTATCCTATCGCTGTTTTCAAGCTTGAGACATAAAACAGGCATCATCCAAAGCTGATATAAGTGAGATATATTACCCCAAACTTTCCCTATTGCTGAAACAGAATCTATATTTTGAACAACATCTATCTCATATTTAATATTAGTAGGCTTTTTACCTGAGACTAAAATCAGTCCGTCTCCCGTTATGGTCCTTGGTAGCCTGTTACGCTTGGAAAGCGTGAGGATCAAAGGGCGTCTTGTCATCCAATCAATCCTCCAAAATTTTGGCCTTTAGATGCGGGCAGTAGATGCCAATCTGTGAGCGCCGCGGTGATCCGAACGATCACCCGCAGACATTAGCAAGTAAATCAATTGCCAAAACATCCCAGGCCCTATTGCCGGATTAGCCCATTAGCCTCCAGATATCTGGTAATCATGTTGCTCATGCGCAACTCGAACGCTAAACCTTGCAGCGCCCCATACAAACTTTGGTGTTTGGGGCCGAGACATGTTGCCCCAAGCTTTTGAGCAATGAATAAGTTCGACGCAAGGTTTGGCTTAGCGAAGCCGCCGCAACAAAAAACGATGTGCATTGGGTCGAGGATGATAATGGGGACGTTTCGAAACAGCCTTCTCGTATCGGTTGCGCTGTTACCCGGAACAGCTTGGGCACAGAGTTCGGTGACGCTGTCGGAGATCAGCGTCGTGTCGACGACGCCGGTCGGCGGCTCGGGCTCGGGCTCCACGCGGGCCGCCCCGCCGCTCGGCGCGACCCCGATCGTGTCGCCGAGCGCGGCGCCTGTCTCGTCCGCCGGATCGCCGCGCCTGCGCGGCGGCGAGCAGCCGCTCTACAAGATCCCGAGCACGGTGGAGACCGTCACGGCCGCCGACCTCGACATCGATCGCGGCACCTTCAACGCGGTGGCGACGCTGGCGCGGCGCACGCCCGGCCTCAACCTGTCGGACTCGCAGGGCAACTCGAACCGCACCGACGTGAACTACCGCGGCTTCCAGGCCTCCCCCGTGCAGGGCGTGCCGCAGGGGCTCGCCGTCTACCAGAACGGCGTGCGCATCAACGAGGCCTTCGGCGACACCGTCCAGTTCGACCTGATCCCGCCGACGGCGATCCAGCGCATCGACATCGTCACCGGCAACCCGGTGTTCGGCCTCAATGCCCTCGGCGGCGCGGTCAACATCCAGATGAAGAACGGCTTCACCTGGCAGGGCACCGAGGTCACCGCGCTCGGCGGCTCCGACGGCCGCATCGCCGGCGGCCTCGAATACGGCAAGGTGATCGGGCCGTGGAGCTTCTACTTCAACGGCGACGGCCTCAACGACCGCGGCTGGCGCTACGAGAGCCCGTCGACGATCGGCCGCCTCTACACCGACCTCGGCTACCGCACCCTCGATTCCGAGTTCCACCTGATCGGCGGATTTGCGCGGACCTTCTTCGGCGCGGCGGCTGCGACCCCGGTCGACTTCACCCACGTCGACCCGCGGGCGATCTTCACCTACCCGCAGACCACGACCACCGAGATGGGCACGATGCAGCTGACCGGCCGCGTCGACATCTCGCCGACCTGGGATCTCGCCGGAAACGCCTACTTCCGCCGCTTCAGCAACACCTACGTCGACGGCAACGACGGCAACTTCGAGAACTGCAGCCGCCAATCGAGCAACCGTGGCTTCCTCTGTTTCGAGGATGACGGCTTCGCGCCGGCCGCTGGCCAGTCGCAGCTCGCCTTCCGCAACCAGTTCACGATCCTCGGGGCGAACAACCAGCGGATCCCGTTCACCACGGGCGTCCCCTACGGCACCCTCGACGTGACCAAGACTGAGGCCACCGGCTACGGTGGCTCGCTGCAGGCGGCCAACCGCGACAAGGTCTTTGGCTTCGGCAACAGCTTCGTCGTCGGCGGCAGCATCGACGTGGCCGACTTCAGCTTCAAGTCATCGAGCACACTCGGTGCGATCAACCCGGACCTGCGCGTCACCACCGATCCGAACAACCCGTATTACGGCACCATCCCCGGGCTCGGCACCACGCAGCTGCGCACCGCCGCCGCGCTCGGCATCGCGCCCTCGAACGTCATCGGCTCGAACCTCTACATGGGCCTCTACGCCACCGACACGTTCGATCTGACCGACAGGCTGTCGCTCACCGCAGGCGCGCGCCTGAACTTCGCCCGCCTGACGACAACCGACCAGACCGGCTTCTCGCCGGACGTCAACGGGACCTACTACTACAACAAGATCAACCCGTTGGCGGGACTGACCTACCGCTTCACCCCCGGCCTGTCGCTCTACGGCGGCTACTCGGAGTCGAACCGCGCACCGACGCCGCTGGAAGTCGCCTGCTCCAACCCGGACCGGCCCTGCCTCCTGCCGAACTCGCTCGTCGCCGACCCGCCGCTGAAGCAGGTCACCGGCCAGACCTACGAGGTCGGCGTCCGCGGCCAGATCCCGAATTTCTATGACGGCGGCCTCGTGACCTACAAGGTCGGCGCCTTCCGCACGGACCTCGCCAACGACATCATCCAGCTCGCGACGCCGGGCAACGCGGCGCGGGGCTACTTCGTCAACGTGCCGGCGACCCAGCGCCAGGGCATCGAGGTCGCGGGCGAGTACACCCGCGGCGACCTCTCGGTCTACGCCAACTACGCGCTGATCGACGCCACCTTCCAGTTCAACGGCACCCTGTCCTCGCCCAACAACCCGCTGGCCGACGACGGCGCGATCGCCGTCCGCCGCGGCAACCAGGTGCCGCTGATCCCCAACCACCAGTTCAAGGTCGGCTTCGACTACCTCGTCCTACCGGGCTGGCGCTTCGGCATGAACCTCCAGGCCTTCTCCTCCGCCTACTATCGCGGCGACGAGTCGAACCTGAACCCGAAGCTGCCGGCCTACCTCGTGCTCGGCCTCAACACGACGTACCAAGTCACGCCGAACCTTCAGCTTTTCGGTCTGATCACCAACCTGACCAACAACCGCTACGCCAACTTCGGCACCTTCGCCGAGCGCGGCCCGATCGCCGGCAACCTGACCATCAACGATCCGCGCACGACGACGCTGGCGCAGCCGCTCTCGATCTACGGCGGCATCCGCTACGCCTTCGGCGCCGACCCGGTGCCGATGCCGGAGCCGCTGATCCGCAAGTACTGATAGCGTCAACAATATCCAAATAAATTTACCTAACCCGAGGGAGCATTACGATGGCTACCACCTTCAATAACACTGTGTACCAGGCTGGTTTCGCCGGCACAGACGATGGCGCTCCAAGCGCGAGCTTCCAAATCGATGACGCTTCACGAAATCCTCTCACTGTGAACGGAACGGTGGCTCAAGCAGGTGATCCCATTACGGTCACCGGTATCCTGCCAGGTGCCACGACATCTTCAACAACGACATTCTATGCGACGCAGTTCGACAATCCGTCTATGATCCAGTTTACAGATACGCAGAGCGGAGCGAACGGCTCCTCGACGCGCCTCGTCCTCTCGAACTCGCAGGTGTTCGGGTCGGGTACGGGCAACAGGACCCGTTTCACGTCCGATGGGGATACATCGCTCAACAGCTACGCCGCTCCTGTCTGCTTCGCCACTGGTACGTTGATCCGTACGTCTCTGGGTGATGTCGCGGTCGAGGATCTGTCTGTTGGCGATCTTGCGATAACCTCCTCCGGCGCCTCCCGTCCGATCCGCTGGATCGGGAGCCGTACAATCAACTGCGAGCGCTACTCACAGCCGTCCGATGTCATGCCTGTGCGCATCCGCGCAGGGGCGTTCGGCACGAATAAGCCGGTCCGCGATCTCGTCGTCTCTCCCGGCCATTCGATTTGCCTCGACGTACTCGGTGAAGTGCTGATACCCGCATCGGTGCTGGTGAATGGCTCAACCATCGTCCAGGAGGACGTTGACAGCGTCACCTACTGGCACGTCGAACTCGATAGCCATGATCTTTTGATCGCCGAGGGACAGGCCGCCGAGAGCTATCTCGAAATGGGCAATCGCGGTTTCTTCGCTCGAAGCACAGACGACGCGACAGTGACGGACCTTGCCGCTAAGCCTGATGGCGACGCCGGTACGCGCACCCATGCAGATTTCTGCCGGCCGTTCCACGACAGCGGAGCCCTCGTCGCCTTCGCACGCCAGCGCATTGAAGCCCGCGCCGTGAAACAAGGATGGCAGCTGGCCGGTACTGATGCATGGGCCGATGTCTACCTTGTCGCCGACGGTGTGCGGATCAAGCCAGAAGTAAGCGGCTTGGTAGCGCGCTTCGTTGCCCCAGCCGGCTCACAAGACATTTGGCTGCACTCGCCAACATCGACCCCAAGCAAGCTTGGCATGGGTGCTGATATCCGTCGGCTCGGCCTACGCCTCAGCGAACTGCGCTTGGATGACAGCTGGGATGCTCGTGAAGTTGCACTCGACGATCCGCTGCTGTGTGTCGGTTTCCACGCTGTCGAGAGCGACGGAACCACAATCCGGCGTTGGACAGCCGACAAAGCGCGGCTACCGGCCGCCCTTTGGTCGGATGACTATCGCACCTTGGTCATACGTCTCGATCCGGTGAATGCTGCCCTGCCTCGATGGGTCATGTCAGCAGACATCGCAGGCGATGCGTTGCTAGTCGAACAGAACCGTAGCGCAGCTTGAAGCAGAGTCGCCTTACCATGGTCGATTTACGAGGTGGCGCAGCGCGCGCCACCTCGCCTCGCGTGCTGTACTGGCGTGAGACGACGGACGCACAGCCGTTCGAGACCGGCATCCAACGTGTCACCCGTCAACTCGCGGACGGATTAGTCCGGCACGGCGTCGATCTTGTCCCTGTGGGGTGGGATGCTGGGCGTCGTTTGCTGCGCCTACCGACGCCACTTCAAGGCGAGTTAGCCGCGGACTGGCTACTGTTACCTGAAATACCAATGTCACTTTTGAGCGAAGGGCTCGATCCAATCCAACTCGCCCGCGCGTACGGCCTGCGGTCGGCAGCAATTGTACACGATCTCATTCCCGTTCGGCTGTCTCACCTCTACGATGCTAGCGCGCAGGCGTTGTACGGGCGGTATTTCCGCATGTTCGCCAACACTGATCTGATATTTGCCACAACGGATTTGGTCGCGGGTCATCTGCGTACGCATCTGAAAACCGTGGGGCTGACAGTTCCGCCCATCGTGGTCGTGCCACTACCCGGCCAGTTTGCCCACACATCGCGTGTGCAAGAGGCGTCGGTGAAGCGGCGCCCGGATGATCCGTTGCGGCTGTTGACCGTTGCAACCTGGGAGCCGCGCAAGAACTTGTCTCGTCTGTTGCGTGGGGTACACTTAGCGCAGGACCGAGGCGGGCTTCAAATCCATCTGACGCTCGTGGGCCGTCGCGACAGCTATCCCGAGCATGATGCCGAGATTGAAGCAATCCTGACGACCATTCCGGGCGCAACCGCTCGCGACCGAGCCGATGATCGCGAACTCGCAGAGTTGTATAAGGCGAGCCATGCCAGTGTGTATCCGTCCTGCGACGAGGGGTTCGGTATGCCGGTGCTGGAGAGCCTATGGCTGGGACGCCCGTGCGTGTGCCACGCAGGCTCAGCAATGGCCGAGGTGGCACCAGGCGGTGGCACGATGATGATCAACATGGCCGACGATGCCGCGATCGCCACAGCACTTACACGACTGGCGGCAGAGCCAAGCCTGATCGACCAACTGACAAACGACGCACTGGCGCGCCCGCTGCGCACTTGGGACAACTATGCTGCAGACGTAGCTAGCCGCCTCCAGCTGGCTTCGGAGCCGCAGACGCCTTCGCAACGTGGCCCGGCCGGACGGTATCAAGAAGCTGTCCGATAAGGCCAAGAGCGTCCGCCTGGTCGTCGTGGATGCCTGCGGGGAAGCTGGTGAGGTGCACCGGGCTGGTACGCCAAGCGTTGGCATAGCCAGCTCGCAGCTGTCCGTCGTCAGATGATTTGGGACATTCAGCGGTGTTCAGGAGCGGAGGCTCTGGTCCATCTGGGGTAAGAGGTTAGGCAGCCTGCGCGTGGTGGCGCAAGCGGCGATCCATCAGGGTCTGGCGCTTGATGCGTTCCCGCTCGGCCAGGATCCCTTCGCCGCGTCCGAAGTAGACGTCGGCGGGCGTGAGGTTGCTCAGGCTCTCATGGGCTCGGGCATGGTTGTAGTGTTCGACGAAGGCCGCCACCCGCGCTTCGAGTTCGCCGGGCAAGTAGGCGTGTTCGAGCAGGATGCGGTTCTTGAGCGTCTGGTGCCAACGCTCGATCTTGCCCTGCGTTTGCGGATGGCATGGCGCACCGCGGGTGTGGGTCATGCCCCGAATGCCGAGCCAGTCAGCCAGGTCGCTGGCGACGTAGCTCGGCCCGTTGTCGGAGAGCAGGCGTGGCCGCGGCATCACCCGCGCCTGATCGAGCCCAGCGGCCCCCAGCGCCAGGTCGAGCGTGGCGGTGACGTCGCTGGCCTGCATCGTCGTGCACAGCTTCCACGCCACGATGTAGCGTGAGAAGTCGTCCAGGACCGTCGACAGGTAGTACCAGCCCCAGCCAACGACCTTCAGGTAGGTGAAGTCCGTCTGCCAAAGCTGGTTGGGCGCGGTGGTCTTATCGCGGAACTCGTCGGCGGCCTTGATGACGATATAGGCTGGGCTTGTGATCAGGTCCTGCGATTTGAGTAACCGGTAGACGGTCGCTTCCGAGACGAAGTAGCGACGCTCGTCTGTGAAGCGCACCGCCAGCTCACGCGGGCTGAGTTCAGGCTGCTCCAAAGCCAGGGCAACGATCTGCTCGCGGATCTCTGCAGGTAGACGGTTCCAGACCCGGCTCGGCTGCGAAGGATGGTCCTTCAACGCCTCGGGGCCGCCGCGCTGGTAGGCATCGTACCACCGGTAGAACGTCGAGCGGGTGATGCCGAGCTTGTCCAGGGTGGCACGCACCGGCAGGTGGGATTGCTCGACGAGCCGGATGATCTCCAGCTTCTCGGGGGCCGGGTACCTCATGCCTCGTCGCCCCCAGCCCCGCTCATGCTTTTTTTAAGCAGACGGTTCTCCAGCACGAGATCAGCCACGACCTCCTTCAGCGCCCCCGTCTCGCGGCGCAGATCCCGCACCTCGTCCGTCGTTGCCGCGCGCGCCGTGTCGCCAGACAGGCGCTTCTTGCCCGCCTCTAGGAACTCCTTGGACCAGCCGTAGTACATCGAGGCGGCGATCCCCTCGCGCCGGCACAGCTCGGCGATGCTGTCCTCGCCGCGCAAGCCTTCCAGCACCACACGGATCTTCTCCTCGGACGAGAACTGTCGACGTGTGGCCCGGCGGATGTCCTTGATCACCGCTTCTGCCGGCTTCTTGGCCGGTCCGGATGTCTGCTTCATCTTCGCTCCTCAGGGGCTACGATGAACCAGCCATCCTCCGTTCGTGAAGACCCTCAATCTGTCCCACAGGTGCTGACGTCGGACACCTGCCGCCGAGAGCGGCGGGAATCACGTAGAGCATTCGCTGCCCTTCTCCGCGATTAGCCGCAGCCAACATTTGGCTGACATCGTGGCTCCTAACGCTGTCGCGAAGGCGTAGGGCGACTGGGTTACCGCTGCGGTGGACAACGCCGTGATGCTCCATCGATAGGAGCCGGGCTGTTGGCCGCTTGGGAACACCGAGATCACATGGTCGCGTTTCGTAGCATTTGACATGCTTGGGGCATGCCACGCAGGTGTGCGCCAACTAAGGCCAGGTCACCCCCATCGGATTTCAAACTGCCCCGGCCTGGCCTGATCACTCGCCATCTCGACGCGACGGTCTCCCGCTCGATGTTGTCGGGAAAGCCACGCCTCGCTACAGCGCGCCATGGACAAGCTCGAAGCCCTCCTGAACCGTCTCAAGACCCGCCAGCGCGACCTCATCATGGAAGCCGCTCAGTACGACACGAGGCCAGCGGACAGTACGCTGAAGCGGATCGCAGAGCTTGAGAACGCGATCGCGGCAGTGGAGGTGGTGGCTGACGAGGAACGGGGCCAGCGGCACCGGTAAACATCGGTATTAGGGAGCAAGCTTACCTAGGCGGCGGGCGCGTAATCCGCCTCTTCCTCGACGTACGGGCCAGCTTCTTCCGTGAGCACAAGTCCATTAGCGGCGGCAAAGCTCTCTGCAATCGCACGGATTTTAGCACGCGCCTGCCGATCAATCTCGACGCTCTCCTGACCATTGAGCGAGATGGAAACAGACCCCGTAAGGCGTCCATCGTCGGTGATCAGTGCGAAGTTGAACCTGCCGGAGCGGCTGCGCCGGAAGACGTAGTGACGCTTTGGCACTATCAGACCCCGTCAATGAGCGGGGTGATAGGTAGCACCTTGTGGTAGTCTCTGTTCTATACTATGTTAGGTTATATCTCTAATCTAATATATGTGAAGCAACATTGCTGTGGCGATGTTCTCAGCTTAGCGGCTTTATGCGACCTGCCGTGCGCTTAGGCATGTAGACCACGGCGGCGTCGAGACGTGCGGGCGGTTCTTATCAAGCTCGCGCCTCGCCCGTGTCGACGTTCTCGTGGGTGGCTACGTCTGCGCCAGAGGTGCAGATCAATCTCTTGTCACATATGTGCGCAGCGAACGCGCTACGCTGCCAATAAATGGAGCAGCAGTAGGCAGCTTATCAAATAAGGCCACGGCGGTGAGCGCTGAACTATTTGTGAAGGCTGGTAAGAGCTATATGATACCTATTGCGCCTGATCCGGTTTCGGATAATATAGAGCTGGTTCTATTCCATCTAAGCTAAAGCAACTTAAGCGCGCCCTGCAAAGGCGCGCTTTTTTGTCCTCGATTGACGCTTTGGCGTAGAAGCTTCGTAAAACGACAAACGCCCCAGGAGACTTGCTCCTGAGGCGTTGCTTGACCTAGCGGCCAGTTTGATCGGGCTGGGGATGCTTAGGCCAAGACGATGGCCGAAGGTCCTAGTACGAGCCGAACTTGTAGTTCAGGCCGGCGCGGACGACGGCGAACTCGGTGTCGTTGCGGCGAGCCACGTAGCCCGGAGCGAAGAACACGGCGCCAGCAGCGTTGGTTGCGTAAGCGCCATTCAGACGGTTGTTCTGATCGAGGTTCACATACAGGCCTTCCACCTTCAGCGTCACGGCCGAGGAGCGGAAGAAGTTCAGGAACGAGTCGGTCGGCAGGGCGTATTCGACACCACCACCAACGGTCCAGCCGGTACGGAAATCGTCGCGGCTGCTGTTCGGAAGGCCGAACTCGCGACCACCGCCAGCGCCGTAGGCGAAGCCGCCGGTGCCGTAGAACAGGGCCTTGTCAAAGGCGTAGCCGAGGCGACCGCGCACGGTGCCGAAGAAGTCGAGGCTGGAGACGCCGTTCGGGCTGAACGCCTGAACGCCAGGCGCAAGAGCGAAGCCCGGGGTCACGAGGTAGCGGTTCCGGTTGCGGCCGAAGTCGACGTACTGAGCGTCGGCTTCGATGCCGATCACGACACCCGAGCCCGGAGTGAACTGGTAGTTGTAGCCGACCTGGCCACCGCCGGTGAAGCCGTCGGTCGAGTCCGTGCCACCGAAGGCGATCTGGGTCGGGACGGCGGCCGCGACGGCCGTGCCCGGAGCGACGTTGACGACCGTCGCAGCGTTGCTGCGGCTTGAGGCGTCGAAGCCGTAGCCCGCGTTCACACCGAAGTAGAAGCCAGTCCAGGTGAACACCGGCACCGGCGTGAACACCGGCGGCGGAGCGCGACGCGGCAGGTCAGCGGCGGAAGCGGCAGCAGTGAGTGCCGTAAAGGCGGCGAGTGTCGTGAGAAGCTTCTTCATGGCCTGAACCCCTTCAGATTGCCCGATCTAGCCTGAGGATAGCTCCATCGAGTTCCGGATGATGTATCTTGCCTGCCACACTTGTGACCGGATTGCGGCGACGGCAGCGATGTGGTTCGTGCCGCATTTGCTGCCGCCAGATCCGCCCTGAGCCGTCAGGCGGCCCCGGGTTGAGCGGGCGAGGCGATCGAGGCGGGTGACGATGAGCACGTCGCCCTCGGCCAGGCGGTCGATCGAGCGCCTCAAGGCACCGCGATCGGACGCGACCCGCTGGCGGTCTCTTGGAACACCTTGGAGCAACCCTCTACCGTCAACCGCTCGACCTACGCGGCAAGGCTGTGGTGGTCGGTCGAGACGCGTGCGTAGCCGTAGATCATGCCTCAGTCGTGCACAGGGACCGTGCACCATCTGCTTCGGGTGGCCTCCGGAGCCTGGCTTTGCGTCCTGTTACGAGCGACCCAGCATGTAGAACTGCGGATTGGGCCGAAGGCTGGTGAAGTTGGCCAACCGGTTGGACATGCCGAAGAACGCGGAGATGGCGGCCATGTCCCAGATGTCGTCGTCACTGAAGCCGTGCTCACACAATGCTACGCTGTCGGCCTCGCAGACCAGATGCCCATGCTGCGAGACCTTCAAGGCGAACTCGATCATCGCCGTCTGGCGCAGGGTGATGTCCGCCTTACGGAAGTTTCCCGCCACCTGATCGGCCAACAGAGGGTTCTTGGCTCGTACGCGTAGGATCGCGCCGTGAGCTACCACGCAATACTGGCACTGATTGGCAGCGGATGTGGCAACGACGATCATCTCGCGCTCGGCCTTGGTCAACCCGCCGTCCTTTTCCATCAGGGCGTCGTGGTAGGCCATGAATGCCCTAAACTCGGCAGGGCGGTAGGCCAGCATCAGGAACACGTTGGGTACGAAGCCAGACTTTTCTTGCACCGCCAGGATACGTGCCCGGATATCCTCGGGCATGTCCTCGATCGACGGCACAGGGTAGCGACTGACTGCTGCGTGTTCGTTATCCGCCACCGTGTTCCTCCTGGATTACGGGCGTGGGTCGGGGCTGTGAAACAGATCGCCGAGCGCGCGGCACAGGAACAGCGTTCGCCACCGCCGGCGACGGTGCTCGGGTCGGTCGTGTATCATGTGGCAGCGCTGGCTAGAACACCGCGAGGTTGGCGCCAGCGTTGTTGGCGGTGTCGTGGTCTTTGTGCGCGGCGGCTAACACCACGTGGGTGGTGCGCAGGCCGCGCGTCAGCTCGGCGAGCGCCGGCAGCTTGGCGAGGCTCCTGCCCTTTCCGTCGCGCCATGCGCCGATCTCGGCGTCCCACCAACGCCCGTCGCCAAGGTGATAGATCATGCGCCCGTGCGGTCGTCCGCAGCCTTCGCAGGCTCCGCCGGCCCGTCTGAAGCGAATCTCGGCCGATAGCTGCGGCCAGTCTATCAGGTAGAAGTAGCTGTGCTCACGCCGGATCGGCACTCGGCAGTCCTCGTGGCGGGACTAGCCATTAGAACGCCTCGCGAGGTCGTTTTGGCAAACCTTGTGCATACCAGGCAGGGCCACGGTCAGTGGCCAGCAGATCCGCCCGATCCGCTGTAGTGGTCCTGCAAAGTCCCCTCATGCAGGACCACCTTATCAATTCCCTAATTCGAGCAGGCCATAAGCCGGCGCTGGCGGTTCCTGTTCCCCGCATCACCGACCTTCACACGACCGCCTATCGCAAATCTTCGTCGATCTCGGCAGGAGCCGGAGTGGCCTTGGCATGGACATGGGTTGCTGCTCGGGCGCGTGGGTGCGCCGCTCCCGTGAAGCAGCCAGCGCAAATCGAGGCTGTGGCGCGCCGCTCAGCGGCTAGGATGCGGCTTTGGAAGGCGTCGTCTCCAACTTGCGCCTTGGTGGCTTCGCTCTCGATCCTCTGTTCGGATGGGCTCACCCGATCCGTTGCTCCTAGCTGAGCTACATTAGCTGCTGAGGCCGACGTAGCGACGAGGACGAGACAGAGGGTCAGGCGGCGCATTGCGGTCTCCAAATCAGCTCGGCGAGCCAGCACCTTGCCGCAGGCCAAATTACGGCGCCTTAGGCGTATCCTTGACCAAGCGGCAGCGCTCACGTCGGGGCTCGACACGGCGCCGTTGGCTGACGCAAGGAGCAACTGACGGGTTGACACCACGAGCCTCAAATCCCCCTTTCGAGGGACCATTTTTCCGACCCAACAGTTTGGCCGCCTGTTACCGCCCACTTGCCGGCAGTGACCTTATCGTCGATGACCTGAAAGCTTGCCACACCGCCGGACCCTGGCGCGCCAGTCGCTTGAAAGATGACGGATAAGACAGCTCCGGTCAGGATGCCGGTTCCGACCTGTCGCCCAGATCCAATCTGCCAGATCACGCTGTAGGTGTCGCCGGTCTTTTTGATCATTGCTTCCCCTTTATAGAGTTGGGTTTGCCCTGGGTTCTGACCTTCAACCTTGTATCGGCCCTCAATGGCATGCGCTGGTATCGCAAAAGAAGCAAGTGTCGCCAAAGTATAAATGATCTTCATTGGGGCTCTTTCTGTCGGTCTGCTCAACATCTTGTAGCAGCCTGACGCTTGCCTCGCGAGCCAAACCTACGACAGCCGTCCGGTCTGTCGAACAACTGCCTGCGGCTACTGCATGGTTCGACCGGGTCTAAACTCCGCACGGATTCCCGGAAAGGCACTGTCGACGGCGTTAGCTACACAACTGCTCGTTCAGTCGGCCCCGATCCGCTACCTCCTGCTGCTCGATCGCGCTCTTCGTGAGCAGGAACGCGAGGCGGCGGCCGACGTCCACCGCTTCAGCCGTGATCAGGGGGGCGTCCGCGTCGCCGGCATGGGTGATCTTCTCGCCATACTTTTTTGGAGCGCACTTCGCCATAGCCCACTGCAGGGTCGAGATCTGCAGCCGTCGGTGCTGCCAGTCCTTCGTCTCGTCGTTGGAGATGTCGATGATCTGCTCCAGGAAGGCGTCGGGCCGAACCTGCATCGCCTCGGTGTAGCTCTGGCGGAACTCTGCGTTGTCGCGGACCCAGCGGCGGACGGTCTCACGGCTCGGCATGCTCTCGCCTTGGCAGATTCGTCTCAGCGACTCGCCGTCGGCGATCCGTTCGACGATCAGGGCGGCGGTCGTGGCGCTGTAGGCGGTCATGGACGGCACAGGGTTATGGATGTGGTTCCAGGATACCGTGCCGTCGGCCGCGTGGCCAGTATCGCGCGCGCGAGGAACTGTCAGACGATTGATGGCCCCGGTGGATCGTCGGACTGTGTGTGTCCATCGATCATGTCGCGGAGGGCTTCGTACTCACTCTGGGCTGCGGCAGACGGCCGAGCGGACAGCTGGTCGCGCTGCACGATACCGGCTGTAGCAAGGGACGCTACCCATTCATGAGCTTCCGAGCGTCTGTCGGCCGTCGGATCGAGCAAGCGCGCCTCCCTGGTCTCGTCGATCGTTCGGACCACAAGGTCGGCAATGCCAGTCAGTTCTTCGCTGCCAATCAGGTTGTAGGCGGCTGTGGGAAGGACCTTGAGCAAGGCAAGGTGCACTCGCGCGACGTCGTACGACCTCGGAGGGTAGGTCGGCTCGGTCCGTCCTCCGCCTCCCGAACGTCGGTCGTTCAGTTCAATCACCTTACCCATGCGACACACCCCTCAGTTTCGCAGAAAGCAGTCGTCATCTCGCCGACCCTGATCCAGTCGAGCTTAACGCCGCATAGCGGGCAGGGCAGGGTGCCTTCGTCGCCCGGTGCATCGGCGACGAGCGCCCGCGCCTGGCTGACCGACCTCGGTTCGCTCCGTCGCGCCTGCAGAGGCTCCAGGAGTGTCGTTCTGGCGACGAGGTCGAGCAGGGCGGCCCTCGCTGCGTCGCGTTCTTCCTCGGCCAGCCCCGGCTCTGTCTTGATCCGAGCGGCGACGGCGAGCGCCATGGTAGTCACGAGGTCGGCACCGAGGCGGTAGGCGGTATGCTCGCGGTGATTCATAGCTTTGTCTCCATGAGTGCGGCCCATGCCGCGGTGATCGTCGCTCGGCGCTCAGCCGCGCGCTCGGGCCTCGCCACGCAGACCGTATCCAGCGCCTCTCGCATCGCCGCAGCGCCGCCGGCCTTGCCCAGGTTTTCACCGTGTCGACGAAGCGTAGCCGTTGCCGCCGTGGTGGTGACCTCGCCTGCCTCGATCGCTGCAAGCAGTTTGCCGAGTGCGTCCGTGATCCGCTCCTCAATGCTGGGCTGGAACCGCCGCATCACGCGTCGCAGTGCGGGCTCAAGCCGGGGCATAAAAACTTCCGCCTTTGAGGATAAAATCGCCTGCGGCCGAAGGCTTCCCGCAGTTGCCAAACCCCACCGAAAACCCCCACGAAATCGCCAGTTACGGCCTATCGAACTGGCAACCGATGTCATTGTTTTCGTTATAGTTTTTACCGAGACGCAATTTCTTTTAATCTGTAGGTCTTGGGTTCGAACCCCAACGCGCTCACCAACTCTCCCTTTTTGCCAACAAGCTAGGCCTGTATATAAATTCGATGCTGCCCCGTTTTAGGCCGGGGCTGCACCGGGGACGCACGGTACAATCGGGTGATGTCGACCTTTTTTTCAATCGTCAGGTCGACTGTTTGACCATCAGACGTGCGTTCGTAGCGGTTTATCGCCCCGGCCTTTGCGCCCCGTCGGCGTGGACACCATGCGTCGCATCCTGCCGCTCCTGATCAGCCTGGCCGTGCTCCCGGCGCTTGGACGCTCTGCGGGCGATCCGAGCGGGGACGTGCTCTGGCCGGCCCTCAAGACCTGAGTGCTCGCCAAGACCATCGCCAACCGGACCTTCCCCTGCCTCGACGTGGATCTCGGCGACGCCGACCGCCCTCCGGCCCCGCCTTAGCGGGCGACTTTGTGCGGAACGTCGCGTCGGGATCATTCGTTTGGCGTGTGAGTGCGCCGCTTTGGTGCGCCCAAGACGTCTAGGAATTGTCTATGAGCATCGGTACCGTGAAGTGGTTCAACGAGACCAAGGGTTACGGCTTCATCCAGCCGGATGACGGCGGCAAGGACGTGTTCGTCCACATCTCGGCGGTCGAGCGCGCCGGCATGCGCAACCTGATCGAGGGCCAGAAGCTCTCCTACGAGGAAGAGACCGACAAGCGCAGCGGCAAGCTGTCCGCCGGCAATCTGCAGTCGGCCTGAGGCGGTGCCGTCTCCTTCGGGAGATGGTCAGATCACCTGAAAAGCCTGCTTTCGGCAGAGGAAGCGCCCCGACGGTACCGGACTTTAAGTGCGGTCGCCGGGGCGCATGAGGGTCGCCTCTTGGTTGGACACCTTCCACACCGGGAACGACCCCTCACGGACGAACATGGCGAACGCTTCGGTCGCTTCCGCGCTGCCCAGGGCACCCTCTCCATCCACGGCGCGGCCGACGACGCAGGCCCCGTCGAGGACATCCGCGCAAGGCGCACGGCTCTCGATCGCGAAGACCACCCCTGATCGATCGGGTCTCAGTTCATCCGGGAGCGCGCCGATCTTGCGCCAGAGGCAGTACCATCGCACGCACACCTCGGGGCGATCCCGATAGATCCCGCACGCCGTGCCGGTGCTATGCCGACACAGGACGCCAGCGGGTTTAGCCAGAACCTCGATCGCAAGAACTTGGCAGCAAGCCGTGCACTGTCCGCACGATCGGCCTGGCACGAGGGCACCTGCGTTCGGCTTGGTCGGAAGGCGCTTCGGGTTCAAATCGTTCCGGGCCGCGATGCGGTGCATGAATGGTCATCGATCGGATCGAGGATCACGTCAGCCAGCTTCTAGTACTACTGTGTCATAAATCTTTGTTGGCAGCAGGGACATCGTTGCAGGGTTCGCGCGAGTGTTTGTGCCAGCTTCAGGCGCAAGGTCGCGATGGAGTCAGGCACGTGTCGCTCGGGCCGGATCGGGG
>NZ_VRUT01000104.1:0-17252 GCF_008039465.1 Methylobacterium sp. WL120
CCGCCGCCCCGACCGCCCCGGTCAAGCCATCGGCCCCCGTCGCCGGCTCGCCGAACGCCGCCAAGGGCGCCCTCCTCGACCTCAACAGCGCCTCCGCCGCCGAGCTCGACGCGCTCCCCGGCATCGGCGCCGCCCGCTCGGCCGCGATCGTCAAGGGCCGCCCTTACAAGGGCAAGGACGACCTCGTGCAGAAAAAGATCCTCTCGCAGTCGGTCTACGACGGCATCAAGGACAAGGTCATCGCCAAGCAGAAGTGATTTTTTGGCAGGTTTGACCGGCGCGCTGTGTTTGAGCCGCGCGCCGGGAGTAGGGTGGCGTTCGACACCCCTCGAAAGCGGCCGTCCGCCGACATCGCCTCGGACTTGGCCTCAGGGTGACGATCGGACCCCGGCCGTGAGATGCGCATCGCGGATTTTTCTTGTACCGGTTTTGCGAGGAACCTTACAACACCTCCAGGCCGATAAAAGCGCACGCCAACCCTGTGCAGATCGCCTTCGCCGACCTGATCGCGAAGGCATTCGATGCGGATTTCGACGCCGCATATCCGGAGAACGGGCGCTTCGCCAAGAGCGACCGCCGCGGCCAGGAATACTGGTATTACCTCGGCTACGAGCGTGACCCGGACGGCGCCAAGAAGGGGAAGGAAACTCAGAAGTACGTGGGGCCGGTTTCGGACCACGAGATCACACGGCGCGTCGAGCGCTTCCAGAATATCCGTGTGAGCTATCGCGAGCGTCGCGAGATCGCCAGCAGTCGTTCAAACCCATCGAAACAGCGCTGTCGCGCCCCAACCTTGTCCCCCACCAGCCAGGGTGATACCCGCCAAAAATTCCCCCACCGCCAAGATCCAAGAACAAGATCCAAGAACATGCCGAGCCACACGATCCGTCTGCATCGCGGCGACTTGCCGGCCGGGTACGATCCGGGGGCGGCGATCGCCGTCGACACCGAGACGCTGGGGCTCAACCCGCATCGCGACCGGCTCTGCGTCGTGCAGGTCTCGAAGGGGGACGGGTCGGCCGACGTGGTGCAGATTTTTCGCGGCGGGGCGGTGCCGGAGGTTCTGAAATCCGTCCTCGCCGACGCAGGCGTCCAGAAGATCTTCCACTATGCGCGGTTCGATCTGGCGGTGTTGTACCGGGCGCTCGGGGTGATGCCGGCGCCGGTCTACTGCACCAAGATCGCCTCGAAGCTCGCGCGCACCTACACCGACCGGCACGGGCTCAAGGACGTGGTCCGCGAATGCGTCGGCGTCGATCTGTCGAAGGCGCAGCAATCCTCGGATTGGGGCGCCGACACGCTCACGCCGGCGCAGGTGGAGTACGCGGCGTCCGACGTGCTCCACCTTCATGCGGCGCGCGACCGGCTGAACCGGATGCTGGCCCGCGAAGACCGGGCGGACCTGGCCGAGGCCTGCTTCGCCTTCCTGCCGACCCGCGCGCGGCTCGACCTCGACGGCTGGCCCGAGGTCGACATCTTCGCGCACACCTGAGGCGGCCCGGCGGGGCAACCGGGCCGGGGGCCGTCAGTCGTCGCAGGGCAACAGGTCGGCGCCGTCGGAGATGAACTGCGCGGTGTCGCGCACCGGGCGCGGCGTGCGCGGATCGCGGGCGACGAGGCCGGCCTCCTCGCGCAGGCGGTCGTTGCAGGCGCAGTGCGCCAGCCGGCCGGAGGCGCGGTCCGGCGTGCAGGCGTCGTGGTGGGCGCAGGCGAGGTCGAGGGCGTCCACCGGCGGGTGGTTCGGCCCGCGGTTGCCCGGGCCGCAGAAGTTGCCGTGGATCAGGAAGGCGTTGTGGGCCCTGTCGATGCGCGGCATCTCCTGCGCGTGGCCGAGCGCCGGCAGGAGGGCGAGGACGCCCACGAGGACACCCATGCGGGCGGGCGCCCGGAGGCGGATGGTCGGAGAAACGGTCACGGTCGATCCTGTTCGCTGAAGCCGCCCACGCCGGAAAGATGGGGCGTCGCCTCCGCGAGGCAACCGTTGGACGCGCTGGGCGGTCCGGTCGTCGAGTCGAAGGTCGCGTCCGGGCTCGAAGCCGGCAAGAGTTCGCGCGGCCGGCGAAGGACCAGTCGAGCACGAGCGAATTTCGCAAATGTTAAATCGAATGCTGGGCGTTGCTGCCTCGCGCAGCAAATCCCGGTGCCGGTTGCAGGATAATGCCGCCTCTCAGCCCGCGTGGGTGTCCTGTGGGCGGTCGAAATCCAACGCCGCGGTGTCGATCACGATCTGCGTGCGGCTGATCACCTCGAGCTTGCGCAAGATCTCGGAAACGTGAGCCTTCACGGTCGAATCGCCGACCTGGAGTTCGTGGGCGATCTGCTTGTTGAGCTTGCCCTGGCGGATCATCGTCAGCACCCGCACCTGCTGCGGCGTCAGCCGGGCGACGCGCTCGGCCAACGGCGCCTTGCGGCCCGCGCCGCGGGCGGGCGGGCTCGTCTCGGTGAGGCCGGCGGGAATCGAGAGCGCGCCGGAGAGCACGTCCCGGATCGCCCGCGTCAGCGTCGCCTTGTCGACCGCCTTCGGCACGAAGCCGGCGGCGCCATGGTGCAACGCCTCGCGCATGATGCGCGGGTCCTCGTGGCCCGAGACCACCAGGATCGGCACGCGGGGGAAGCGGGCGCGGATGGTGACGAGGCCGTCGAAGCCCGAGACGCCCTGCATCGACAGGTCGAGGAGCGTCAGCTCGATGCCGCGGTGGGCAGCGAGCGCGGCGCAGGCCGCCGCGATCCCGTCGGCCTCGTGCAGGACCGCCTCCGGGTAGGACAGCCCGATCGTGCTGGCGAGCGCCTCGCGGAACAGCGGGTGGTCGTCGACGATCAGGAGTTCCATGGCTTCGTCCGCCCGGCCGGCCGCAGGATAGCCGCCGCCGCCAATCAGGCGTTGCACATTCGCCCCCTTCGGCCAAGTCCCGGGGTGCGCCCCTACGGACGGCAGATGGTGAGACGCGGCGGATCTCCGCCAGCCCGATCCGGGCCGTCCCGGGTGCGGCGCGGACGTGTTCCTCGCCTGCAACATCGGCCTGCGATCGCGGCGGGTCTTCGGGACGTGATTGGATTTCGCCGACCGCACTCCGTTTGTTCGCGCGAGCACCCGAACGCGGAGCCGGCACGACCGGGCTTCGAACGGGCGGGTGCCGATGTGCTCGATCTCGGACCGCCTTATGTCAACCTCGTCGCATCGGGCGCAGCCCGATGTCACCGTCCCGACCAAGCGCCCGGCGACGGACGCCTTCCAGATCCTCGTCCTCGTGGCGGGCCTGCTCACGATCGCCGTCGTGTGGGTCGGCCTGTCGTACCACCTGCACCTGCGCGAGCAGACCGCCCGGGAGCAGGCGACTCGCGACGTGGTCAACCTGTCGGTCGGGGTCGAGCAGCACGTCGAGCGGCTCCTCGTCGGCGTCGACCAAGTCATGGGCTTCATCGCCGACGACTTCTTCCGCGACCCCAAGACGTTCGACTTCCACGCCTGGCTCCGGCGCGCGACCTCCCTCGAGCACGTCGTCCACCAGATGACCCTATTCGACGAGCACGGGGACCTTCTCTATGCGCGCACGCCGCTGCCGGCGGGCTCGCCGCGCATCAACGTCCGCGACCGGGCGTACTTCCAGGCGCTGGCTGCGAACCCGGACCAGGGCCTCTACATCGATCGCACGATGAAGGGTCGGATCACCGGCGCCTACGTGATGCAGGTGGCGCGGCGGCTCGCCCACCCCGACGGACGCTTCGCCGGCGTCATCGTCACCTCGATCGATCCCGATTACCTGGCCGGCCAGTTCAAGGCCTTCGACCTCGGCCCCCAGGGCAGCATCGCCCTCGTTGGCAACGACGGCTTCGTGCGCGCCCGCGCGCCACAGACAGCGGGCATGTACGAGCTGGATACCCGCACCCTCGACCTGCCCAGCAAATACTTCCAACAATTTCAACAAAAGACCTCGGACTCGTTCCGGATGGCGAGTCCCTACGATCACGTCACCCGCATCTACGGCTATCGCTCGGTCGGGACGCTGCCGCTCATCGTCAACGTCGGCAAATCCCTCGACGCGGTGATGGCTCCGCTGGCCGCCGAGCGGCTGCACGCCCAGGTCGCCGGCGCCATCGTGACGGCCGTGCTGCTGGCCGTGATCCTCGTTCTACTGCGTGGCTTGGAGCGCGGCAGCCGGCAGCGGGCGGCGCTGGCGCGGACCAACGCGACCCTGGCCGAGAAGGAGGGCGTCGCCCGCCAGGCCGAGGGCCGGGCGCAGGAGGCCAACCGCCTGCTGAGCCTCGCCGCGCAGATCGCCCATATCGGCCACTGGCGCATCGAGCTGCCCGGAAACGCCCTGTTCTGGTCCGACGAGGTGTTCCGCATCCATGGCCGCGACCCGGAAGCCGGGCCACCCTCTCTCGACGCTGCGCTCGCTTTCTACCACCCGGACGACCGCGAGGCCGTCGCGCGCCACGTCGCGGACGCGGTCGAGACCGGCCAAAGCTTCTCCTTCGCTGCCCGCATCGTCACGTCCGACGGCCGCTTCCGCGACATCGTCTGCCGCGGCCTGTGCGAGCAGGACGCGGCCGGGGCCACGACGGCGGTGTTCGGAACCGTCATGGACGTGACCGACCTGCGCCAGACCGAGCGCGCCGTGATCGACAGCGAGGCGCGCTACAGGCTGCTGGCCGACCACACCAGCGACATGATCGTCCAGGTCGACCTCGACACCACCCGCCGCTACGTCTCGCCCGCCTCGCGCGGGCTCCTCGGCTACGAGCCCGAGGAGCTGATCGGGACGAAACCGATCGACATGGTGCACCCCGAGGACCGGCCCGCGGTCGCCGCCCTGCTCGCGGAGCTCGGAGACGGCCGGCGGACCGAGGCGCTGAAGCGCCAGCGCTACCGCCGCAAGGACGGGGACTACGTCTGGGTCGAGGTCGGCTACCGCCTGGTCCAAGACGCCGCGGGCCGACCCCTCGGCTGCGTCGCCTCGACCCGGAACATCACCGCCCGGGTGGAGGCCGAGCAGCGCATCCGCGCGAGCGAGCACCGTTTCCGCCTGCTGGCGGAGAACACCGGCGAGCTGATCATCCTCGGCCACGACGACGGCCGGCGCTCGTACATCTCGCCGGCCTCCGAGCGCCTCCTCGGCTACGCGCCCGAAGAGCTCGGCGCGATGCGGCTCGCCGACTACGTCCACCCCGACGACCTCGGCCTGCTCTACGCGGCGACGCGCATGCTGTCCCGCGGCCAGGCGGAGGCGACGTGCGAGTACCGGGCGCGGAACAAGGCGCGCGGCTGGATCTGGGTCGAGGGCGTGTTCCGGCGCGTCCCGGACGCCCAGGCCGGCGAGCCGACGATCGTCGCCACCTTCCGCGACGTCTCGGAGCGCCGCGCGCAAGGAGAGGCCCTTGCCGACGCCAAGGCGTCGGCGGAACGCGCGAGCGCGGCCAAGACCGACTTCCTCGCCGCGATGAGCCACGAGATCCGCACGCCGCTCAACGCCATCATCGGCTTCACCGACCTGATGGTCGCCTCCGGCCGCCTGCCCCAGGACCTGCAGCGCCAGGCCGAGCTGGTGCGCACGTCGAGCGCGTCCCTGCTCATGGTGGTCAACGACATCCTCGACTTCTCCAAGGTCGAGGCCGGCGCCGTCGCCCTCGACCGGCAGGCCTTCGACCCGCGTGCGCTGGTCTACAACAGCCTCGCGATCGTGCGCGGCGCCGCCGCCGGGAAGGGCCTGGAGGTCCGGGCGGTGATCGATCCGGCCCTGCCCAAGGGCTTGGTGGGCGACGAGGGGCGGCTGCGGCAGGTGCTGCTCAACCTGCTCAACAACGCGATCAAGTTCACGGCGCGCGGCTCCGTCACCCTGAGCGTCCAGCACGGCGGCGCGACCGAGGCCGGCGAGCGCCTGCGCTTCAGCGTGGCCGACACCGGCATCGGCATCGCCCGGGACAAGCAGGACCGCCTGTTCCGGCGCTTCTCGCAGGTGGACGGCTCGATCGGGCGGGATTTCGGCGGCACCGGCCTCGGCCTCGCCATCAGCCGGCAGCTCATCGACCTGATGGGCGGCGAGATCGGCGTCCTGTCCGACGAGGGCGTCGGCGCCACGTTCTGGTTCTCGGTGGTGCTGCCGCACGGGACGGTGGCGCGCAGCATCGCCCTCGTCACGCAGGCGCCGGCGGCGCGGCGCTCGGGCCACCTGCTCCTCGTCGAGGACAACGCGATCAACCAGGAGCTGGCGCGCGCCGTCCTCGAGGTCGGGGGCCACACGGTCGACGTGGTCGACGACGGCGAGGCGGCGATCCGGGCGGTGGAGCGGAGCCGCTACGACCTCGTGCTGATGGACGTGCAGATGGCCGGCATGGACGGGCTGACCGCCACGCGCCGCATTCGCGCCCTCGGCACCCACGCCGCGACCGTGCCGATCGTCGCCATGACCGCCAACGTGCTGACGGACCAAATCGAGGCCTTCCGCGCGGCCGGCATGGACGACCACATCGGCAAGCCGTTCGAGCGGGCGGCGCTCTACCGCCTGATCGACAAGTGGCTGGCTTGGAACGCCGGAACCGCGCCGTCCGATCTGAGCGATGCCGGGCTTCGTGCCGGCCTGCCCGATCAGCAGACCTACGACGCGATGTCGGCGCAGGTCAGGCCCGAGCGGTTGGCCGGCCTGCTGGAGGCGCTGGCCGACGAGTTGGGCGCGAGCTTCCTCGGCGGCGATGCCTCGGTGGAGGAACGCGACCAGCTTCGCTTCGAAGCACATACGCTCACCAGCTCGACCGGTATGCTCGGCTTCACGGCGTTGTCCGATGCCTGCCGGGCGCTGGAGGGCATCCACGAGCAGCGCGTGGTCGGCGAGGGGCTGGAGGTGTTCCGGCAAGACTTGGAGCAGGTCCGCTCGCTCTGCCGCCAGGCGAAGGCGGCATCGCTGGTCCTGCTTCGGGAGACGCAGGCCGGCGGCGCCCGATCGATCGCGAACACGTAGCTCGGGCGTCGGTGCGCCGCGGGCCGAAGGACCCCGTCTCGAACATCCCCAAGCGGCGGCTCGGGGTTTCCGGCCCCGTTGCAGGTTTCGATGGCGCGCCACATACTCGCGCACTTCAACAACCCGCGGATCAACCGGGGGCGGACGACGATCGGGAGCGGGACGTGGCGGACGGAACGCAGGTGCGCACGCATCTGTGCGGCATCAGGACGGCCTGGACGGAGCGCGGCTCCGCAGGCGAGGCCGTGGCCGAGATCGCGCGGGCGTTCGGCGCCGGGGTGGCGCAGCTCCTGGTGTTCTTCTCCCCCGACTACGACCCCGAGACCCTGAACCGCCGGCTCGCCGAGGCGTTTCCGCGGGCCGAGATCGCCGGCTGCACCATGTCGGGCGGGATCGCCCCGGCCGGCGGGCTCGACCGCGGCCTGGTGGCGATCGCGTTCCCGGCCGACGGCTTCCGCATCGTCTCGACGGTGCTCGACGCGATCGACCACCTCGACGTCGAGCGCACCGCGGGCGCGGTGCGGGCCCTGCGCCGCCGGTTGGAGCCGCAGGGGCCCGACCACACCCAGCCGACCCGGTGCTTCGCGCTCTCGCTGATCGACGGGATGACCAACGCCGAGGAGACGGTGGTCTCGGCCATCACCTGGGCCCTGGAGGGCATCCCCCTCGTCGGCGGCTCGGCTGGCGACGGCCTCACCTTCCGCGACGCGGTGCTGCTGCATGGCGGCGCGATCCACCGCAACGCCGCCGTGCTGCTGCTCGTCGAGAGCGACTTCCCGGTGCAGATCTTCAAGAGCGACAACTTCGAGCCGACCGACGTCAAGTTCGTGGTGACCGCCTCGAACGGCGAGGCCCGCACCGTCTACGAGCTGAACGCGGAGCCGGCCGCGCGCGAATACGCCATGGCGGTGGGGCTCGACCCCGAGCGGCTGACGCCGATGAGCTTTGCCGCCTACCCGCTCGCGGTGAAGGTCGGCGGCGAGTACTTCTGCCGCTCGATCCGGCGGCTCAACGCCGACGGCTCCCTCAGCTTCTTCTGCGCGATCGACGAGGGCGTGGTGCTGACGCTCGCCGAACCGCGCGACATCGTCGCCACGACCCGGGCCGAGCTCGCCCGGCTCGATCTGGCGCTCGGCGGCGTCGACCTGATCATCGGCTTCGAGTGCGTGCTGCGCCGCCTCGACGCCGAGAGCCGGCAGGTGCGCCAGGGCATCGCCGACCTCTACCGCCGCTACGACATGGTCGGCTTCGAGACCTACGGCGAGCAGTACCGGGCGATGCACCTCAACCAGACCCTGACCGGCATCGCCATCGGCAAGCGACCGGCTGATGTGATGAGGCCGGCCAACGCGCCGCCGGCCCCTCCGGCGACCCCATGACCCTGCACCCGCCCGGGCTGGAGGGCGAGGCGTCCCTGCGCCGGCGCATCGCCAAGCTGGAGCGGATCAACGCCGCGCTGATGGCCCATGTCGAGCGCAGCACCGACCAGCGCGGCGGCGCCTACGCCCTGTTCCAGACCGCGATCACTCTCGAGGGGCGCATCCGCACCCGCACCGAGGAGATGACGGCGCTGATGCACCGCCTGGAGCGCTCGAACGAGGCGCTGGCGGCGGCCAAGGACGAGGCCGAGACCGCCAACCGCTCCAAGACCCGGTTCCTCGCCGCCGCGAGCCACGACCTGCTGCAGCCGCTGAACGCCGCCCGGCTCTCGATCTCGGCGCTCGCCGACCTGCCGCTCGGGCCGGAGGCGAGCCTAATCGGGGCGCAGGTCGAGCGCGGGCTGCAGACCATCGAGGACCTGATCAAGACCCTGCTCGACATCTCCAAGCTCGATGCCGGCATCGTCCGCCCGCAGGTGCGGCCGGTCGCGCTGCCCGACCTGCTGGCCGGGCTGGCGGCGAGCTTCACGCCGTTCGCCGCGCGCAAGGGCCTGCGTTTGCTGGTGCGCAGCCCGGACCTGGCGGTGTCGAGCGACGGCCTGCTGCTGCGGCGCATCCTGCAGAACCTGCTCTCCAACGCGATCCGCTACACCGCCTCCGGCGGCGTCGCCCTGGTCGCCCGCCGCCGCGCCGGCGCCGTGCGGATCGACGTGATGGATTCCGGCTGCGGCATCGCCGCCGACGAGCACGCGCTGGTGTTCGACGAGTTCTACCGCGGCAGCGCCGCCGCGGGCGATTCCGGTGGAGCCGAAGCCGACGGCCCGGGTCTCGGCCTGGGGCTGTCGATCGTGCGCCGCATGGCGCTGGCCCTCGACCACCCGCTGGCACTCGCCTCCTGCCCCGGTCACGGCACGCGGGTGTCGCTCACCGTGCCGGAGAGCGACGCGCCGGCCGGGGCGGAGGCCGAGGCGCGCCCGCTGCCGGTGGCAACGCGGCTCTCGGGCGCCCGCGTCGTCGTCGTCGAGAACGACGCCGCCACCGCCGACGCGCTCACGCGCCTGCTCCAGACCTGGGACGCCGAGGTCGCCACCTTCCGCGACCTGGCCGGCGTCAACGCGGCCCTGCGCGCGGGCGGCCTCGAGCCCGACATCCTGATCCTCGACTACCACCTCGACGACGGCGCCTGCGGCCTCGACGTCGCCGTCACGCTCAGGGCCGGGCGCACCGCGTCGCTGCCGGTGATCGTCACCACCGCGGACCACGCCCCCGAGATCGCGGCGGAGGCGGCGCGCCTGGGCGCAGAACTCATGCACAAGCCGATCAAGCCGGCGCAGCTGCGCGCGCTGCTGACCTACCTGCTGGCGTGAGGGCGGCGCCCGGCGATCAGGCCGCCGGCGCGACCTCGGTTGCAGCGGGGGCATGCTTCTTCCGCTTGCGCTTGCGCGCCCGGACGAGGGTGTCGGCCTCCTCGTCGGCGCCGCGCTCGGACAGAGCGAAGCCGTGCAGGTCCGCCAACGCGCCCGCCGGAGCCTCGGCCAGGGCGTAGAAGGCGGCGCGGACGATCTCCTTCTTGCTTGCCTCCGGGTGCTTCTCCCGGATCGCGGCGCGGATCTCCTTCGGCTTCATCCCCGGCGTGACGACGTCGCGCATCGTCGCCGCGACTTCCGCGATGGACGCCATGTGTGGTCTCCTCGACGCAACCGGCCGGTCGATTCCGGCGGCGAAGCTTAACCCATGTGACAATCCGACGACACGGCCACACCTCTGGTATACCGCCGACCAGACCTCGTCCGCGCAGGCCCGACGCCGTATCGAAATTCCGTTCCTTCACGAGACCGGAACCAACTTCCAGGGCGCACCTCTGCCAAGAGGCGCGCCTTGTTTCGTCGGGGCTGGATGTTTCGCGACTGAGTCACCGTCCCGAGCCGCGCAACAGCATCTTGAGGCGCTGGTCGGCGTCGTCGATGCGGGCGGCGATGCCGCGGCGGATGCATTTGCCGAGGGTGTCGCCGGCATAGAAGCCGAGCTTCGCCTCCTGCTCGCGGCAGGCGGAGGTCGGCGGCCAGGCCAGGAACGCGGCGGCGGCGATGGCGATGACGAGGATCTCGATCACCAGCCAGCTGCCCCAGCCGAGGCGGAAGCCCTCGCGCTTGCCGGCGCCGTGCCGGGGCCGGCGCGGCGCGGCTGACGCGGCCTGGGTCTCCGGCCGGGTCAGGCTGTCCGGGTGCTGCGCGGGCGCCACGATTCGGTTCAGGCGGGTGCGCGCCCGCTCCGCGTCGGTGAGCGGGCGCGGTGCGGCGCCGTCGGTGGGGTGGGCGTACATGGTCGGCTCGTTCAGAAGAGGGCGCATGGGGGCTCGGTGTCGCGGCTACCGGCCGCGGACCGAAATCAGTTCATCGCCCGGCGCAGGGCGGCGAGGTCGGTGGGGAGCGACAGGGCGCCGCTCAGGATCTCGCCGCGGGCGCAGGCGCCGGCCTTGAACAGCTGGCCGAGGCCGGCGCCGGCGCGCGACCCGCAATCGGTCACGAGGTAGCTCGCGGCGAACAGCGCCATCGGGGCGAGGAACAGCGCGAGCTTGAGGAGCGAGAACGCCCGCCCGAACACGCCTCGGCGTCGCGGCCGCGGCTCGTCCCAATCCGCGCCGCGCGCGTACCGCTCGTCATCCTGGTGCATGGCCGGACCGACCTCCCGGGGCGCCTTCGATGGACCGCATGACCGGCCGCAGCGTGAGAATGCCGTCCCGACTTGAACATCTGGCTAAGCGACGTGCTTAACGGTGGCGCACGCCCCCGGCCCTGCCGTCGCCCAAACCTTGGCGAAGCAATTGCAAAGGCCTAAGCCGCGGGGTGGGATCGGGCCGGCCGCGCGAGTCGTCCGCGGGCGGACATCCGCGCCGCCGCATCAAACCGGGAGCAGCCCTTGGCCACCATCATTCCCGTCGCCTCCTTCGACTACGTCGTGTTCGGCGCGACCGGCGACCTCACCACCCGCAAGCTGCTGCCGGCCCTGTACCACCGCTACAAGGACGGCCAGATCCCGCCGACCTCCCGGATCATCGGCGCCTCGCGCTCGGAACTTGCGGTCGAGGCGTTTCGCGCCCGCACGCAGGACGCGCTGAAGCGCTTCGTGGCGGCCGACGACCTCGACGAGGCGACGCTCGCCGCCTTCCTCGACCACCTCGACTACGTGGCGGTGGACGGGGCCGGCGACGACGGCTGGCCCGACCTCGTGGCCAAGCTCGACGAGCGGCCCGACCAGGTGCGCCCGTTCTACCTCGCGACCTCGCCCGACCTCTACGGCTCGATCTGCCGGAACCTCGCCAAGTTCGGCCTCGTCGGCGAGAAGTCCCGCGTCGTTCTAGAGAAGCCGATCGGCAAGGACCTCAAGTCGGCCCGCGCGATCAACGACGCGGTCGGCGAGGTGTTTCCGGAAGAACAGATCTTCCGGATCGACCACTACCTCGGCAAGGAGACGGTGCAGAACCTGCTGGCGCTCCGCTTCGCCAACACGATCTTCGACCGGCTCTGGACGGCGGACGTGATCGACCACGTCCAGATCACGGTGGCCGAGACCGTCGGCGTCGAGGGCCGGGCCGGCTACTACGACACGTCGGGGGCGCTGCGCGACATGCTGCAGAACCACATCCTGCAGCTCCTGTGCCTGACCGCGATGGAGAGCCCACTCAACCTCGATGCCAACTCGGTGCGCGACGAGAAGCTTAAGGTGCTGCGCGCCCTGAAACCGATCACGGCCGGCGACGTGCAGCAGGTGACGGTGCGCGGCCAGTACGTGCAGGGCGCCGTCGACGGCAAGCCGGTGGAGGGCTACCTCAACGAGCTCGGCCACGACAGCCGCACCGAGACCTTCGTGGCCTGCAAGGTCGAGGTTCAGTCGTGGCGCTGGGCCGGCGTGCCGTTCTACCTGCGCACCGGCAAGCGCCTGCCGCAGAAGCTCTCCGAGATCGTGGTGCAGTTCCGCGCCGCGCCGTTCTCGATCTTCCCCGAGGAGTCGTTCGGGCGCGAGCCGAACCGCCTCGTCATCCGCCTGCAGCCGCAGGAGGGGATGAAGCTCGAGGTGATGACCAAGGATCCCGGCCCCGGCGGCATGCGCCTCCGGCCGACCAACCTCGACATCTCCTTCGAGGAGACCTTCAAGCAGCGCTACCCGGACGCCTACGAGCGCCTGCTGATGGACGTGGTGCGCGGCAACGCCACCCTGTTCATGCGCCGCGACGAGGTCGAGGTCGCCTGGGCCTGGGCCGACAGCCTGCTCAAGGCCTGGGCCGACCGCCGGGAACCGCCGCGCGCCTACCCCGCCGGCAGCTGGGGCCCCACCGCCGCCATCGCCCTGATCGAGCGCGACGGGCGGACCTGGCATGAGGAGCTTCGATGACCTCGTTCGCACGCTGTCTGGCAGGCCTCGCGCTCCTCGCGACGCCGGCGCTCGCCGAAGGCCCCGGCACCGGGCAGGACTACGCCCCGAGCGGATCGCCGGGCGGCGCGCGGCCCGACACCCGGGCGCTGACCTGCGCGGACGCCGCCGCCCTCGTCGCCCGTGCCGGCGCCGTGGTGATGACCACCGGCGCGATGACCTACGAGCGGATCGTCCGCGACGGCGGCTTCTGCACCATCGAGCTGACGGCGCGGCCGGCCTTCGAGGCCACCCGTGACGTGCGGATGTGCTTCGTCGGATACCGGTGCGTCGAGCGCATGCAAGAGGGTCGCGACGGGCCGTGACGGGATCGACTGGCCTCAGGCTGCGGGGACGCCGATCAGCTCGGCCTGAAGGTCGCCGAGATAGGCGCTGAGCCGGGCGGTGATCGCCGGGTCGGCGCATTGGACCCAGAGCGGCACCGGCAGGGCGGCGCGCGGGCAGCGCAGGATGATCCGCTCGGCCGAGAGGGCGGCCTGCCGCTCGGTTGCCGCCGCCAGGAGCTTCGAGCCCGCGGGCGTCCCGATCATGATGGCGATGCTCGTCATGCCGGGCCAACCCGCGAGCGCGCCGTCCGTTGCCTGCGTGCGGGTGGCCGGGACGGCGTGTCGCGTGCGCTATCCCGCCCGTCGGGCGTACCCTATCTTGGCCGCGGCCCGCGGGAGACGGAGGCCCGGGCAAATGGGGGTTGGAACGCCGTGCGACGCCTCCTGAAGTTCCTGCACACGATGGGCGCGATCGGCCTGATGGGGGCGGCGGCCTGCCTGCTGGTGCTGTTCGTGTTCGTACCGCCCACCGCCGACCGGGCCGGATACGCGCTGATGCGCGGGGCGATGGGTGCGGTCGCCACCTGGATCTTCCTGCCCTCGCTCGCGCTCACCCTGCTGTCCGGCCTGCTGGCCCTGGCGCAGCGCGCCTTTCACCGGGCGGTCTGGGCCTGGGCCAAGCTCGCCACCGGCGTGCTGATGTTCGAGGGCGGGCTCGTCTACGTGCAGGGGCCGATGCGGCAGGAGGCCGAGTTGAGCGCCGAGGCGCTGGCCGGCCGCCTCGATCCCGGCCTGCTCGCCCAATCCCTCGGGCCGGAGCGCAACACCCTGTGGCTGCTGCTGTTCGTCGCCACCGCCAACGTCGTCCTCGGCGTCTGGCGCCCGCGGCTGATGCGGCGGGTCGTGACGGCCTCGCGCTCGGCGGGATGACGCTGCGCGGGCTTGTGATGACGCTGCGCGGGCTCGCGACGGGGAACGGATGCACCGGAGATCCGTTGCGCACGAGCGAAATCCGGAGCCCCCTATGGTCGCGATGCCCGTCCGCTACAGCCCCGACCTCGAGCAGGTGACGCCCGACGAGGGACAGACCATCGAGCGGCTGAACCAGACCTTCGACACCATCCTGACGCGGGTCGCCGACGATTCGGGACACGCGGTGCGCTCCGTCCACGCCAAGTCGCACGGCATCCTCGAAGGCGTGCTGACGATCGACGCGAACCTGGCCTCGGAGCTGGCGCAGGGCCTGTTCGCCACGCCCGGCACGCACCCGGTCTACATGCGGCTCTCGACCAACGCCGGCGACATCCTGCCCGACGCCGTGTCGCTGCCGCGCGGTCTCGCCCTGAAGGTGCTCGACGTGCCCGGCGAGCGCCTGCCCGGCGCCGAGGGGACGACGCAGAACTTCATCCTCGTCAACGGCAAGGTGTTCCAGGCGCCGAACGCCGAGAAGTTCCTGGGCAGCCTCAAGCTGCTCGCGGGCATCACCGACCGGGCCGAAGGCCTGAAGGTCGCCGCCTCCACCGTGCTGCGCGGGGTGAACAAGGCGCTGCACGCGGTCGGCATCGACAGCACCACCGTGGGCGCCCTCGGTGGCGCGCCGAACGTCGACCCGCTCGGCGAGACCTATTACAGCGTCACCCCGTTCCGGTACGGCGACCATGTCGCCAAGTTCTCGATCGCCCCCGTCGCCCCGGCGTTGACCGCGCTCACCGGCACCGAGATCGACGCCTCCGGCCGGCCGAACGCGATCCGCGAGACCGTCAGCGCCGAGATGCAGGGCATTGAGGGCGTGTGGGAGTTCAGGGTGCAGCTCTGCCGCGATCGCGAGCGCCAGCCGGTCGAGGACCCGACGGTCGAATGGGACGAGGCGGAGGCGCCGTTCCAGCGGGTCGGGCTGATCACCGTTCGCCCGCAGGACAGCTGGGAGCCGGGCCGGGTCCAGGCGGTGGACGAGCAGATGCGCTTCAGCGTCTGGACCGGGCTCGCCGCGCACCGTCCGCTCGGCAACATCAACCGGGCGCGCAACGCGCCCTACAAGCACTCGGCCGAGTTCCGCGAGCGCTTCAACGGTTGCCCGATCCACGAACCGTCGGCCTGAGCGCCGCGAGAGGGCGCCCGGGGCGTTTCATCGACGAGCCGGAGCGGGGCTCACGCCGCGTCGGCGGCCGCGACCCGGACCGACTCGCGCGGGGCGGGCCGCTTCGGAGGCGATGGTGCGCGGGTGCCAGCGAGGTCGGCGAGCTCCGGGGCCTGGGCTGTGTCGTCGATCGTGAGGAACAGGCCGCGGGCGCGGGCCGCCCGGCCGAGGTCGGCGCGGCTCGTCAGCACGCTCTGGGCCGGGCTGGTGAGCAGGGCGATCACCACCGGCGACAGCCACAGGGCGAGCCACGGGTCGCCGACGAGGGCAAGCGCGAGGCTGGCCAGCGCGCCGACCACGAGGGCGTCGGCCTGGAGGCGGCAGGCCTCGGCCCAGCTCACCTTGCGGTCGTCGCGGGCCTGGGCGTCCCAGCGCACCACCCGGCCGAAGAAGGTCGAGATCACGGCGCCGGCGGTGAACAGCGTCATCACCGGCCAGAGCAGCACCCAGATCGCCTGTTCGAGCACCGCACTCGCCAGCAGCGCGCGGGTTCCGCCGAAGGCGTCGCGGCGCCCCTTGTCGGCGAGCGCGTGGCCGAGGCTCAGGAGCTTCGGCAGGGCCAGCACCGTGACGGTGAGGGCGGCCAGCGCGTGCGCGGCGGCGCCGGTGCCGGTCAGCCCGTAGCCGAGCAGGCCGAGCTCGCCCGTGCGCGCGGCGAGCCACGCGCCGGCGACGAGGTAGGCGATCCAGAGCGGCAGCATCGCGTAGGAGACGATGCCGACCGCGAGGTGCCAGCGGCTCGCCGCCTTGAGGCCGGGCCAGGGCAGGACGCGCAGGTGCTGCATGTTGCCCTGGCACCAGCGGCGCTCCCGCCCGAGCAGGTCGACGAGGTTCGTCGGCATCTCCTCCCAGGTGCCGCCCATCTCCGGCAGCAGGCGGACCTCCCACCCGGCGCGCACCAGCATGCCGCCCTCGACGATGTCGTGGCACAGGATCTCGCCGCCGAGCGGCGCGCGCCCCGGCAGGACGGGGAGCTGGGCGTGGTCGGCGAAGGCCGCGATCCGCAGGATCGCGTTGTGGCCCCAGTAGCTGCCCTCCGGCCCCTGCCAGGTTTCGAGGCAGCGCAAAGCCAGCGGCGCGTAAAGCCGCACGGCGAATTGCTGGATGCGGGCGAACAACGTGTCGCGGCCGGCGGCGTAGGAGACGGTCTGGATCAGGCCGGTGGCCGGGCTCTCCTCCATCAGCCGGGCGAGGCGGCGCATCGTGGCGCCGCTCATCAGGCTGTCGGCGTCGAGCACGATCATGAAATCGTATTCGGGGCCGTAGGTGCGGGTGAACTCGGCGATGTTGCCGGCCTTGCGCCCGACGTTCTCGGTGCGGCGGCGATAGCGGATCTCGGGGATGCCGGGGCCGGCGGTCTCGCGCCAAGCCTGGATGCGGGCGAACTCGTGCTCCTCCACCGCGGCGATCGCGCCGTCGCGGGTGTCGGAGAGGACGAACAGGTCGATGTCGCCGCCATCGACGGCGTCGCGGGCGAGCGAGCGCGCCATCACCCGGAGCGCCGAAAACACCGCCACCGGGTCCTCGGCGTGGATCGCCACCACCGCGGCCGTGCGCGATAGGCCCGAGGCGCGGGCCGGCACCGTCTCCGAACGGCGCTCCAGGGCGGATTTCGCCCGCGCGCCGAAGCCGGACGCGACGAGGCCGTAAAGGTACTGCCACGCCACGAACGCCTGCCAGGTCATGACCACCGCGAACAGGACCAGTACCGTTCCCCCGAGCCAGGCCTCGGTCGGGTCGGCGCGCACCGGCTCGGCGAGTGCGGCGAGCCACGCGATCACGGCGCCGACCCCGAGCGAGGGCAGGGCGAGCGCCAGCCGCCGCCCGAGCAGCGCGCCGGCCTTGCGACGGCCGTCGCGCTGCCAGGTTTCGGCGCCGCACCTCTCGACAGGGCGCCCGTCGGCGTGGGAGGCCGGCGCGGTCGTGGACGGAATGGGACGCGTGGCGGGCATGGAGCGCATCGAACTCGAAGGTGAGGACACCCCACCGGCGGCGGGGCCGCGGCTCGGCGCCGACGAGGGCCGGGGCGACGGGCCGGGGCACGGCCTGCCGGCGCAGGGCGGCCCCGAGGCTCCCCCGCAAC
>NZ_VRUT01000105.1:0-17196 GCF_008039465.1 Methylobacterium sp. WL120
CTGCGGCGGCGTCGCGCTGGCGCCGGCGCGGCCCGGAACGTTGCCGACGAGGGGCGCCTGGGCGGCGCCTTCGGCGGAGGGGTTGGTCTGCTGGGTGCAGACGACCTGCTCCTTCTTCACCAGCACGAAGCAGATGCTCATCTCGCCGGTGCGGTAGTTCACCCGGAACACGCCCGCCTCGCGGGTGTGGCGCGTGGCGACGAGGCCGTATTCCGACGGGGGCTGCGCGCCGGCCCCCTCGCCCGCCGCGAAGCAGACGGTCAGGCCGATGCCGCCCCCGACGTCCTGCAGCCCGTACTGGCACGAGGTGACCTCACCCGTGACCTTGTCGACCCGGTACATGCGGTTGAGGTCGGCCTGCGGGGCCGGGACGAACTCGAACGAGGCGGCGGCGGCGGAAACCGGCGCGAGCAGGCAGAGGCCGAGGGCGAGCAGGCGGATGTTCATGGACGGTCCCGGGGTGTGACGCCCTCTCCTTTCACGGGGGTTTCGGGCAAGTCTGGGGCGTCGGATGTCGTCCGCGCGCAAAGGGGTGCCGGAAACTTGCCCCGTCCGCCGCGGGCGGCTAGCGAGGGCGCCATCCCCCGCCCCTTGCGAAAGCTCGCGATGTCCACCTTGCCGAAGATCGCCGTGTTCGACCTCGACGGCACCCTGGCCGAGACCGCGGGCGACCTGATCGGCACGCTGAACGTACTGCTGCTGCGCGAGGGCCTGCCGGAACTGCCGCTCGCGGATGCGCGGGACCTGATCGGCGCCGGCGCCAAGGCGCTGATCCGCCGCGGCTTCGAGGCCGCCGGCAAAGCGCTGACGCCCGAGCGGCACGAGGCGCTGTTCGCCGACTTCCTGGAGCATTACGGCGCGCACCTGTGCGACCGCTCGCACCTCTATCCCGGCGTGGTCGAGGCGCTCGACCGGCTCGAGGCCGAGGGTTTCCGGCTCGCCGTGTGCACCAACAAGGTCGAGCTCCACGCCGTCGACCTGCTCGACAAGCTCGGCATCGGCGGTCGCTTCGCCGCGATCTGCGGGCGCGCGACCTTCCCCTATAGCAAGCCCGATCCGCGCCACATCACCCTCACGATCGCCAAGGCCGGAGGCGACCCCGCGCGCGCGGTGATGGTCGGGGATTCCCGCGCCGACATCGATGCGGCCAAGGCCGCCGGCATCCCGGTGGTGGCGGTCACCTTCGGCTACACCGACACGCCGGTGGACCGGCTCGGGCCGGACCGGGTGATCGGGCATTTCACCGAGCTCGCCGACGCGGTCGCCGAGCTGGTGCCGCCGCGGGCGTAGGCGTCTTCGTCCCTACGCGTAATCCTCCGGCACCTGCACCTTGCCCGCGCGCAGCACCGTGTAGAGGAACGGCACGAACAGCAGCGTCGCCGGCGTACCGAAGGCGATGCCGCCCATCACGGCGCGCGCCAGCGCCGCGTTCTGCTCGCCGCCCTCGCCCGTGCCGAGCGCCATCGGGATCAGCCCGAGGAACATCGCGCCTGCCGTCATCAGCACCGGGCGCAACCGGGTCTCGCCGGCCAGGAGCGCCGCCTCGATCGCCGAGCAGCCCGTCGCCTCGCGTTGCTCGCGCGCGAAGGTGACGAGCAGGATCGAGTTCGCCGACGCGATGCCCACCGACATGATCGCGCCGAACAGCGACGGGATCGAGAAGGTGGTGCCGGTCACGAACAGGCTCGCGACGATGCCGCAGAAGGCGAGCGGCAGCGCCGCCAGGACCACGAACGGGTCGCCCCAGCTCTGATAGTTCACCGCCATCAGCAGGTAGACCGCCACGAGCGCGATGCTGAGGCCGACGCCGAGGCGCACGAAGGCCGAGTCCATGTTCTCGATCTGCCCGCGCACGGTGATCTTGTCGGGGGCCGGCAGCGCCTTCTGCTCCTCGTCGACGATGGTGCGGATTTCTCGCGCCACCGAGCCGAGGTCGGAATCCTGCACAGCCGCGTAGATGTTGTAGGTCGGCGCGGTGTTGACGTGGTTCACCACCGTCTGCGTCGCCTGGCGGCGCACGGTCGAGACGCTGGACAGCAGGGTCAGCACGCCCGGTTGGTCGCTGTTGGCCCGCACCAGCAGCGGCGTGTTCTGAAGGTCGGTCAGCGAGGCGTTGCGGTATTCCGGCGTCTGCACCCAGAGTTGGTACGGGATGCCGGTCTTCGGATCGGTCCAGAAGTTCGGGGTCACCTGGAAGGAGCCCGACAGGGAGACGTTGAGCCCCTGCGCCACCTGCTGCTGCGTCAGCCCGAGTTCCGAGGCGAGACGGCGATCCACGTCGACGAAGAATTGCGGCGTGCCGACGATCTGGTGGAGGTGCACGTCGACGGCGCCCTTGGTCTCCTTCAGGCGGCGCACGATGTTCTGGGCGACCGCGAGGTCCTTCTCGGCGTTGCGCCCGGACACCTGCACGTCGATCTGCGCCAGCGTGCCGAAGTTGAGGATCTGCGTGATGATGTCGGAGGGCTGGAAGTAGACGATCACGTCGGGGAAGCGCTCGCGCAGCACCTCGCGAAGGCGCTTGGTGTAGGTGCCGACGTCGCCGTGGCCCTCGCGCAGGTTCACCAGCATCTGGCCGTCGTTGTAGCCGACGAAGGAGCCGTCCGAGAACGCGAAGTTGTAGTTGTTCGAGGGCAGGCCGATGTTGTCGAGGATCTGCTCGATCTCGCCCTCGGGGATCACCTCGCGCACCGTCGCGCCGATCGCCGCGAAGACCTGCTCTGCGGTCTCGATCCGCATTCCGGGGCGGGTGCGCAGGTGCAGCGTGAGCTGGCTCGAGGCCACCTGCGGGAAGTAGTCCCGCCCGACGAAGGTGAAGAGCCCGGCGGTGCCGGCGAAGACGAGGACGACGAAGGCGATCGTCGCGACGCGCCGGCGCACGACGACGTGGAGCAGGCCGAGATAGCCGCGGTGGAAGCGTTCGAAGCGAGCCTCGAAGCCGTTCCGGAACCGCCCGGCGAGGTGGAAGACCGGGCGCCCGAGCCAGCCGAGGGCGCGTGTCACACGCCCGCGCCGCGGCGGCGGGGCGGCGGCGTCGTGGTCGCCCCCGTGTCGCTCGACGTATTCGCGGGCGACCAGCACGTCGATCAGCACCGGCACGAGGGTGCGCGAGAGCAGGTACGAGGTCAGCATCGCGAACACGACCGCCAGCGCCTGCGGCGTGAAGAGATATTTCGGCGTGTCGGCCAGCGCGAAGACCGAGACGAAGGCCGCGCAGATCGACAGCGTCGAGATCAGCGTCGGCTTGGCGATGCTGGCCGCGCCCTCGACCACGGACTTGCGGAACGGCTCGCCCTCCTCGAACAGCCGGTAGGTGTTCTCGATCGCCACCGTGGCGTCGTCGACGAGGATGCCGACGGCGAGCGCCAGGCCGCCGAGCGTCATCACGTTGATGGTCTGGCCGAGCGCGGCGAGGATCGCCAGCGAGGTGAGGATCGAGAGCGGGATCGAGATCAGCACGACGATCGTCGAGCGCCACGACCCGAGGAACAGCAGGATCGTCAGGCCGGTCAGGCAGGCGGCGATGGCGGCCTCGTGGATCACGCCCTCGATCGCGGCGGACACGAACACCGACTGGTCGAACAGCGGCTTGATCGCCATGCCGTCGGGCGCCGCGGCCTGGATCTCGGGCAGCACCTTCTTGACGTTGTTGACCACGTCCAGCGTCGAGGCGGTTCCGTTCTTGAAGATCCGCATCAGCACCGAATGCAGCCCGTCCGAGCGCACGATGTTGACCTGCGGCGGCCCGCCGTCGCGGACGTAGGCGACGTCGCGCACTAGAACCGGCTGGCCGGCCACCACCTTGATCGGGATCTCGTTGAGGGCTGAGATCGCGTCCGGCGTGGCGTTGAGCAGGACCGGGTATTGCTGCTCGCCGATCTTCACGAGGCCCGAGGGCACCGTGAGGTTTTGGGCCGTCATCGCGTTGGTGACGTCGAGCGCGGTCAGGCCCAGGGCGCGCAGGGCCTGGAGGTCGAGGTCGACCATGATCTGGCGCGGGGTGCCGCCGAAGGGCGACGGCAGGGTCGAGCCCGGAACCTGAACCAGGCGCTGGCGGATGCGGTACTGCGCGTAGTCGTAGACCTTGGTCAGGCTCTCCTTCGTCGATGTCAGCGCGAGCTGGATCACCGGCACCGAGGAGGCCGAGAACCGCAGTACGATCGGCGGCTGCACGCCCGGCGGCATCGCCGAGCGGATCGAGTTCATCGCCGAGACGACTTGCGTGATCGCGAGGTCGACGCTGACCTCGCCATCGAAGTAGATCTTCTGGATCGCCGTGCCCTGAAGTGTCGTCGATTCCATTCGCTTGATGTTGTTGACGTTGTTCGAGAGCGAGAACTCGGCGTAGGTGGTGATCCGCCGCTCCATCTCCGGCGTGGACAACCCTGTGTAGGTCCAGACCACCACGACCACCGGGATGTCGACGATCGGCAGCACGTCCTTCGGCGCGACGACGATCGCGCCGCCGCCGGCGAGCATCATCAGCACGGCGAGCACGTAGGTGGTGATGCGAAACTTCAGCGCGTACTGGACGAGGCCCATTTGGTCTCCGCGACCCGGCTGCGGCCAGATCATCGCATCATGAATGCAGACGCCACCGAACGCGAGATTTGTTTCGCGATCATGTCGTTGCGCCGCGACGGCGAAGAGGCCGCAGCTGCGTCAGACTCGCCGTCCCGGGCCTGGACGCAGCTTCGGTGCCGGCTTGTCCGGCGCACCCGGGCAGATCCGGCGCAGCTGCGCCCACTCGGCCTCGCTCAGGATGCGCCGGCCGGATGCGGCGGCGGCGGCCTGCGCCCGGATCGTGGCGGCGCGTTCGCGGGTGAAGGGATGGGTGCGCAGGAAGTCCGGGTCGGTCTCCGCGTCGTCCTTGGCGATCCGCTCCAGCATCGTCGCGAGCGCGGCGGCGTCGCCGCCCGCCGCCTGCATCGTGGCGACGGAATAGGCGTCCGCCGCCCGCTCGGCGTCGCGGCTGTAGCCGGCCGAGAGCGCCGCCTGGCCGAGCGCGACGATGACAGTCGAGCCGGTGAGGTCCCCAAGCACGAGGCTGAGCAGGAACGAGGTGCCAGACGCCTGGATCAGCGCCCGCGTCGGATCGCGCAGGGCCACGTGGCCGAGCTCGTGCGCCAGCACGCCCGCGAACTCGTCGGCGCTTCGCGCCTTGGCGATCAGCTCCGAAAGCACGACGACGCGCGCGCCGGGCAGGGTCAGGGCGTTTGCCGTATTGTGCCGGCGCACCGTCACGGCGAGGTCGGACGGCAGGCCGCGACCGGACACGAGGCGGGTGACGAGGCGGTCGAGTACGGCCCGTCCCACCGGGTCGGCGCAGGCCGGCGGATCGCCCATCAGGTCCAGCACCTGACCCTCGACCGCGGCGCCGAGACGCGCCTCGACGCCGTCCGGTACCAGGGGCGCGAGGAAGCCGGCCGCGACTGGCAGGCCGAAGGCGACCGCGAGGAGGATGGCGACGCCTGCCGCCAGCGACCCGACGACGAGGCGCCAGGTGCCGCCGGCCGTGTCGGCGCGCTTGCGCAGGTCGGGGCAGCGGATTTCGAGGATGGCGGCGAACGTCCCGTCTACCACCTCGACCTGCCCGGGATCGCCCGCGATCCCGAGGCGCAGGAGCGGCGCCTGCGCCTCGCGCGCCCTCAGGTCGTCGAGGTTCCAGTCGCGGTGCACGCCCGGCCCGGTGATCTCGAGGCGGTCGCCGAGGCGCAGGGTCACGTCGTGCGGCGCGGCGCTCCGGCCGTCGAACCAGCGGCCGGAAGCGGTGCTCGACGGCATCAGAACCCGATCTGCAGCGCGCCGCCCACTTCGAGCGCGTCGGCGAGGCCTTCGTTGAGGCCGCTGCCCGGCCCGTGCGTCGCCGCCAGGATCCGGTTCAGGCCGTCCGCGTCGGCGATGTGGGTCGTGGTCGCGACCGCGGCCCAAAGTCGGGCCTGGACGATGCGCACGTGCAGCACCGCGAAGGAGAGCGCGCCGCCGAGATAGAGCAGGCCGCCGCCGAGCGCCGCCGCCCAGGCGAAGCCGTCGCCGCCGGCGGCCCGCGCTGCGAGCCCGGCGAGGAGCGCGATCAGCCCGACCACCGCGACGAAGCCGAGGAGCGACAGCGCGTAGACGAGGTAGGGCCAGTAGAACTGCCGCGCCCGAAGGGTCGAGACGAGGCGGACCGGGCCCAGGCTTGCGGCGTTCAGACTCGCGGCGTTCATGAACACCTTGGCTTCGCGCGCGCGGTAGAGCGGAACCAGCAGGAGCGCGAGCGGAAGGCAGCACCCGGCTGTGACGCCGAGCGCGATCGCGAGGGTCGCGACGCGGCTGCCGCGATAGGCCGGGTTGAGGATGAGGTCGCCGGCCTTGCCGCCGGGCTTGGGCAGGATCAGGTCGGTCGGCAGGGTGAAGTCGTTGGCGGCGAGCAGCGCCAGCAGCACGGCGAGCACTGGGCCGAACGCCACCGCGTAGAACAGCAGCCACGGCCCGACGAGCGAGCGCCCGCGCGCATCAGACGCCATCCGGCTCGTGCCGACCCGGGTGTGGCCGATGCGGTAGCGTTCGAGGCCGGCCCGCATGAACGGGTAGGCGAGGCCCAGCGTCGCGAGCGTCAGCGTCCACCACAGGGCGGCGCGCGCGGCGTAGACGAGGCCCGATCCGTCCTGGCCGAGGCGGATGCCGCGCCACAGGGTGCGCATCGCCCGATAGCGCCGGCCGCGATAGATCGCGAACTGCCCGACCAGGAACAGCAGCACGAAGGAGAGGATCGCCGAGTACGGCGCCAGCGCCGGCACGGTGATGGCGAGGCCGAACAGGCCGACATAGATCACGATCAGCAGCGCGAGCGCCACGAGGAAGCCGAGGAAGAGCTCGCGCCCGGTGCCGGTATATTCCGCCGGGCTGCCGTCGACGACGGTTCGGCTCCAGAAGAAGCGCCGCAGGTCGGTCATGTACCAGAAGCGGTAGATGCCGAAGGTGACGAGCGAGAGCAGGAACCCGACCACCGCGAGCCCGGTGAGGCCGCGGAGCCGTGAGTCGAACGCGATCTCCCCGGTGCGCGGCATCGGTCCCCCTCTCCAGCCTGCGGTGGACGCGCGGTCAACGCAGCAGCGCGGACTTCTCGACCTGGAGGGCGGCGGCGATCTCGTCGAGGGCCTTGTGCTCGACCTCGCTGATGCCGCCGAAGTCGGCGACGTCGGCGGCGATCAGGAAGATGTCCTGGCGCTGGTCGAGCGGCCGGTCGGCGACGGCCGCGACGTGACGCAGGTTCTCGATCCGCCCGGCCCGCGTCTTGGCGCGGGCGATGCCCTCGTAGAGCTCCTGCTCGATCCGTAGCGTGTCGTACGACTTCTGGAGGATCGGGTTGGCCCGCATCCCCGAGATCGCCGACTCAACCTCCTCCTCGTCGACGTCGCCGTCGGCGATCGTCACGTTGGCGGCGGCCGAGACCGCGGCCTGCAGGAACAGGCCGTCGCCGGCATAGGACATGATCGTCCGGCCGAACCGCAGAATGGCGTCCTGGAAGATGCTCATGCCTACCTCGCGTTCGCCCGACTCACGGGAAACGCCCCCTCCAAGTCAAGCGTTTTACGTCCCGCGACCGGGCCGCATCCTCGATCGATCGATCTTCGAACGCACCGCACGGTCAACAGCAGCGGAACCCGCTGGTGTTGCCGACGCCGAAGCGGGCGTTCTCCCGATGGCGGAAGAACTCGACCTCGCTCATCGGCGCCTGGTCGGGATGGGTGCGGGCGACGTGCGCTGCGTAGGCCGCGTAGTCGCCCTGCCCGACCATCAGCCGCGCCCCGTCGCAGACGCATTTCGACAATGCCTTCCAGCGGTCGCGCAGGCTCTGCGAGGCGGCGTCCACCGGCCTACTCCGCCGCGACGATGCGGGCTTCGCTCTCGATCGCGGTCCAGCGGTCGGAGCGGAGCGCCTTCAGGCAGGCGGCGATGCCGAAGCCGGCGATCGCCACGACGAGGCCGATGAACAGGGCGGCCAGCACCGTGTCGATCCGGTCGTTCAGCACGATCTGGCTCATCTGGCCGAGGTCCTTGGCCGGTGCCAGCACCTTGCCCTCAGCGATCGCGCCCGCGTAGCGCTCGGCGTGGGCGAGGAAGCCGATCTTCGGGTCGGCGGAGAAGATCTTCTGCCAGCCGGCGGTGAGAGTGCAGATGCACAGCCACGCGGTCGGGATGATCGTCACGAACGCGTAGCGCTCGCGCTTCATCTTGAAGATCACCACCGTGCAGAGCGTCAGCGCGACGGCGGCCAGCATCTGGTTCGAGATGCCGAACAGCGGCCACAGGGTGTTGATGCCGCCGAGCGGGTCGGTGACGCCCTGGTAGAGGAAATAGCCCCAGGCGCCGACCGCGATGGCGGTGGCCAGGATGCTCGGAACCCAGGCGTTGGTCTGCTTGAACGCCGGCACCGCGAGGCCGACGAGGTCCTGCACCATGAAGCGGCACGCGCGCGTCCCGGCGTCGACCGCGGTGAGGATGAACAGCGCCTCGAACAGGATGGCGAAGTGGTACCAGAACGCCATCATGCCCTTGCCGCCGATGGCGCTGGAGATGATGTGCGCCATGCCGACGGCCAGCGTCGGCGCGCCGCCGGCGCGTGCGATGATGGTGTGCTCGCCGACGTCCTTGGCGGTCTGGACGATCACCTCCGGCGTCGTCGCGAAGCCGAGCTTGGTCACCGCGGCGGCCGCCGTCTCCGGCGTCGTGCCGAGCAGCGCCACCGGCGAATTCATGGTGAAGTACACGCCCGGGTCGATGACGGTGGCCGAGACCAGCGCCATCACCGCGACGAAGCTCTCCATCAGCATGCCGCCGTAGCCGATGAAGCGCGCGTCGGCCTCGCTGGCGATCAGCTTCGGCGTGGTGCCCGACGCGATCAGGGCGTGGAAGCCCGAGACCGAGCCGCAGGCGATGGTGATGAACAGGAACGGGAAGAGCTGGCCGGCCCAGACCGGACCGGTGCCGTCCACGAACTTCGTCACCGCCGGCATCTGCATGTGCGGGGCGACGAAGGCGATGCCCAGCGCGAGGCCCGCGATGGTCCCGATCTTGAGGAAGGTCGAGAGGTAGTCGCGCGGGGCGAGCAGCAGCCAGACCGGCAGGATCGAGGCGACGAAGCCGTAGCCGATCAGCATCCAGCAGAGTTGCGTGCCGGTGAAGGTGAAGGCCGGGCCCCAGACCGGGCTGTCGGCGATCGCGCCGCCGCCGAAGATCGCCGCCATCAGCAGGACGAAGCCGAGGATCGAGACCTCGCCGATCCGGCCGGGGCGGATGGTGCGGGTGTAGACGCCCATCAGCATCGCGATCGGGATCGTCGACATCACGGTGAAGGTGCCCCACGGGCTCTCCGCCAGCGCCTTGACGACGATGAGCGCCAGCACGGCGAGCAGGATCACCATGATCAGGAAGGTGCCGAGCAGCGCGATGACGCCCGGGATGGTGCCGAGCTCGGTGCGGATCAGCTCGCCGAGCGAGCGGCCGTCGCGGCGCATCGACACGAACAGGACCAGGAAGTCCTGCACCGCGCCGGCGAGCACGACGCCGGCGAGGATCCAGAGCAGCCCCGGTAGGTAGCCCATCTGCGCCGCGAGCACCGGGCCGACAAGGGGGCCGGCGCCGGCGATCGCCGCGAAGTGGTGGCCGAACAGCACGCTCTTGTTGGTCGGGACGTAGTCGAGCCCGTCGTTGTGGCGGACGGCCGGCGTCTCGCGCTTCGGGTCGAGGCGCATCACCTTCTCGGCGATGAACAGCGCGTAGTAGCGGTAGGCGATGAGGTAGACGCAGATCGCCGCCACGACGAGCCAGAGGGCGTTCACCGCCTCGCCGCGCTCGACGGCGACGATGGCGAGCGCCGCCGCCCCCAACGCTCCGACCAGGGCCCAGGGGCCGTGCCTACCGATCGCGCCCATCGTTCCGCTCCCGAAGCCGGCTCTGAACGGCCGACGATCATGCGCGGTGATGCCGTACTTTTCGAGCGAGGAAAATCCCCCTCCCTCGGTCGAGTCGACACCCGCGCCGCGTTGTCGCGACGCGTCGCACCACCTGTGCGCTCATCGTTTGACGCTGCGACGCGCGATACCTAGACCGCACACACACCACACGAAACTGCACCACACGAAACCGCACGACACGAAACGGAGACGGATGATGGCGAAGGTCGCGTTCCTGGGGCTCGGCGTCATGGGCGCCCCGATGGCCGGGCATCTGGCCAAGAAGGGCCATTCGGTCACCGTCTACAACCGCACCGCCGCCAAGGCGGAGGCGTGGGTGGCGGCCAACGGCGGCGCGCACGCGCCGACCCCCCGCGCGGCGGCCGAGGGTGCCGAGATCGTGTTCGCCTGCGTCGGCAACGACGACGACCTCCGCGGCGTCGTGCTCGGGCCGGACGGCGCGCTCGCCGGCATGAAGCCGGGCGCGATCTTCGTCGATCACACCACCGCCTCGGCCGAGGTGGCGCGCGAACTCGCCGAGGCGGCCACCGAAGCGGGCGTCGGCTTCGTCGACGCCCCGGTCTCCGGCGGCCAAGCCGGCGCCGAGAATGGTGTGCTCACCGTGATGTGCGGCGGCGAGCAGGCGACCTACGACACGGTCGAGGGCGCGATCGGCGCCTACGCGCGGGCCTGCCGGCTGATGGGTCCGGTCGGCTCCGGCCAGCTTACCAAGATGGTCAACCAGATCTGCATCGCCGGGCTGGTCCAGGGGCTGTCCGAGGGCGTGCACTTCGCCAAGAAGGCCGGGCTCGACGTGGAGGCGGTGCTCTCGGTGATCTCGAAGGGGGCGGCCGGCTCTTGGCAGATGGAGAACCGCGGCGCGACGATGAACGCGGGCAAGTTCGACTTCGGATTCGCGGTCGACTGGATGCGCAAGGATCTCGGCATCCTCCTCGACGAGGCACGTCGCAACGGTGCCAAGCTCCCGGTCTCGGCCCTCGTCGATCAGTTCTACGCCGAGGTGCAGGCCATGGGCGGCAACCGCTGGGACACGTCGAGCCTCGTCGCGCGCCTGGAACGGTAAAAGGCCTCAGGCCAGCTCGGCCATCGCCGCCTCGGGCGAGAGCCAGCGCCAGTCCGCACCCATCTGGTGGCGAAACCAGGTGAACTGGCGCTTGGCGTAGCGGCGGGTGTCGGCCTGCCCACGCACGATCGCCTCCTCGAGCCCGATCGCGCCATCGAGGTGGGCGATCAGCCCGGGCACCCCGTGCGCGCGCATCACCGGCAGCAGCGGGTCGAGGCGGCGTTCGTGAAGTGCCGCGACCTCGTCGAGGGCGCCCCGGTCGGTCATCGCGCGGAAGCGCAGGTCGATCCGGGCGCGCAGCTCGTCCCGCTCGGGTGCCAGGAAGATCTTCTGCAGCCTTCGTCCCGCAAGCGGGCCTGGCACGCGCTGGCCGTGGAACGCATCGATCGGCCGGCCGGTGGCGGCGTGAATCTCGAGCGCGCGCATCACCCGGGCGCGGTCGCTCGGCCGCAGCCGGGCGGCGCCGGCCGGGTCGCGTACGGCGAGGTCGGCATGCAGCGCCTCGGTCGGCCGACCCTCGCAGGCGGAGCGGATCGCTGTGCGCACCGCGTCCGGCACCGGCGGCAGGTCCGAGAGGCCTTCCTCCAGGCTGCGGAAGTACAGGCCGGTCCCGCCGATGAAGATGGGTAGCCGCCCGTCGAGGTCTGCCAGCAGGGCCGCGGAGTCCCGCGCGAAATGCCCGGCGGAGTAGTTCACTGCGCCGTCGACGTGTCCGTACAGACGATGCGCGACGCGCGCCTCCTCGACGCGATCCGGCCGGGCCGAGAGCACGCGAAGGTCGGCGTAGACCTGCATCGAGTCGGTGTTGACGACGACCCCGCCCTGACGAAGCGCCAGCGCCGTCGCGAGCGCCGACTTGCCCGAGGCGGTCGGCCCTGCAATGAGGATCGCCTCCGGCCGCCCCTGCGACGACGCATTTGAAAGCGGCAACACGAAATCGTCGGCTCCGATGACCCTTGTCGCGACCCTGATAGCAAACGAGGCCCGCCCCGCCATCACCGATGCGGTGCTGGCCGAGGCGCGGCTGGTGCTGGCGACCGAGCACCAGCCGCGCATCCTGCACGGCGAGGTCGCCGCCGAGGTTCTGCTGCCGGGCGCTCCCGCCGCCGCGGCGGCGCTGACTGAACGCCTGCGCACGGCGCTCGGCAGCGAACCGATCGACGTCGCGGTGTTGCCGGCCGACGCGCACTGCCGCAAGCGCCTGTTCCTCGCCGACATGGACTCGACCATGATCGAGCAGGAATGCATCGACGAGCTCGCCGACACGATCGGCCTGAAGCAGCAGGTCTCCGAGATCACCGAGCGCGCGATGCGCGGCGAGATCGCCTTCGAGCCCGCGTTGCGCGAGCGCGTCGCCCTGCTCCGCGACGTGTCGGCCGGGGTGGTGGACGCCCTGATCCGCGACCGGCTGACCCTGACCCCGGGCGGCCGCACGCTGGTCCACACGATGAACGCGCACGGGGCGCGCACCTGCCTCGTCTCCGGCGGCTTCACGCTGTTCACCGGGCCGATCGCCGAGGCGCTCGGGTTCGACGAGCATCACGCCAACCGGCTCGGGCTTGCGGGTGGACGCCTCACCGGCCTCGTCGACGATCCGATCGTCGGGCGCGAGGCCAAGCGTGCGACGCTGATCGCCCTGCGCGACGGCCTCGGCCTCGCGCCGACGGAGACGCTGGCGGTCGGCGACGGGGCGAACGACCTCGACATGCTCGGGGAAGCCGGACTTGGCGTCGCGTTCCGCGCCAAGCCCGCGGTGGCGGCGGCGGCGAAGGTCCGCATCGAGCACGGCGACCTCAGCGCGCTGCTTTACCTGCAAGGCTACATGGCGAGCGAATTCGTCGCCTGACCGTCATCAGTGCAGGCTGCGGACGAGCGCGACGACCGCCCCGAGGATCGCGACGGTCTGAAACCCGATCATCCCGAACATCGACTTGACGATGTCGGATTTCGCCGTGGCGATGTCCGCGCGGGTCGAGAGGCGCAGAGCTTCGATGTCGGACTTCGTCGACGTGCGCAGAGCGTCGATGTCATGACGGATCACGACGAAATCAGCCTTCGTCTCCACACGAAACGCTTCGATGTCGGCCTTCGTCGCGATCCGAAGCGCTTCGATGTCGTGCCGGACGTCCGCGATGTCACCCTTGGTGGGGATACCGCTGGCGAACACCTCGGACATGGCGTCGGCCATCCCCTCAGCCTGCTCCGGCGTGAGGTGGGCCTTCTCACGCAGGATGCGCGCGAACTTCCGCGTATAGAAGGCGACGGCATTCACGGGGTCGGCTGCCTCGCGCACGGGCTCTCATCGGAAACGGAGGGCGACCGGTTCGGTCCGCGCATGCAAGGCGTCAGCGTGTTCCCATCCGCCACGAACGAGAACGCCGCCGCTCGGAATGGGCGGCGGCGTCAGGTGTCGCGGTCGCCTCAGCGGTCGATCAGTCGAGGCCGATCGCCACGAACCGCACGTCGCCGGTGGCGCTCGCCACCAGCAGCAGGACGGACTTGCGAGCGTCTTTCCGTAAGGCTTCGACGCGCTTGGTCACGTCGGCGGGCGTGTTGACTGCTTCCTGGCCGACCTCGACGATCACCTCCCCGGGCTGGATGCGCTTGTCGGCCGCCGTCGAGTTCGGGTCGACCCGGGTGACGACCACGCCCTTCACGCCGTCCTTGATGCTGTACTTGCGCCGAAGCTCGTCGGTGAGGCCCGACAGGTTGAGGCCAAGTGCTTGGCGGGTCGCATTCTCGGGCTCCGGCTGGCGCAGGTTGGCGAGCTGCGGCTTGTCGCTGTCCTCCAGGCGGCCGAGCGTGACCGACTTCGTGCTCTCCTCGCCCTTGCGGACGACCACGACGTCGACCTTCTGCCCGACTGGCGTCGAGGCGACGATGCGCGGCAGGTCGCTCGAGGCCTTCACCGGCGTACCGTTGAACTTGACGATCACGTCGCCGACTTCGAGACCCGAGGTCTTGGCCGGGCCCTTCTCGTCGACTCCGGCCACCAGGGCGCCCTTGGCGCCTCCCTTGAGCCCCAGCGCCTCGGCGGTGGCGTCGTCCACGTTCTGGATGCGCACGCCGAGCCAGCCGCGGCGGACCTCGCCGAACTCGCGAAGCTGGTCGATCACCGGCTTGGCCGAGCTCGACGGGACGGCGAAGCCGATGCCGACGGAGCCGCCGGTCGGCGACAGGATCGCCGTGTTGATGCCGATCACCTCGCCGTCCATGTTGAACAGCGGGCCGCCGGAATTGCCCTTGTTGATGGCCGCGTCGGTCTGCAGGTAGTTGTCGTAGGGGCCCGACTCGATGTTGCGCCCCCGCGCCGAGACGATGCCGGCCGAGACCGAGCCGCCGAGCCCGAACGGGTTGCCGATCGCGATCACCCAGTCGCCGGCGCGCATCTTGTCCGAATCGCCGAAGGGCACCGCCTTCAGCGGCCGCTCCACCGTCGGCTTCACGCGCAGGACGGCGAGGTCGATCTTCGAATCCTTGCCGATGATCTCGGCCTTCAGCTTGGTCCCGTCGTGCAGGATCACCTGGATGTCGTTGGCGTCGCCGATGACGTGGTTGTTCGTGACGACGATGCCCGACGCGTCGATGATAAAGCCGGAACCGAGCGAGCTCGACTTGCGCTGCTGGCGCGGATTCTCGCTCTCGCCGCGCTGCTCGTTGCCGCCGCGTCCGCCGCGCTTGTTGAAGAACTCCTCGAACAGGTCCTCGAACGGCGTGCCCGGCGGCAGCTGCGGTCCTGCGCGGTTGCCGGGGCGCGCTTCGACGGTGGTCGAGGCTGAGATGTTGACGACGGCGTCGTCCACCTTTTCCGCGAGGTCGGCCAGCGATTCCGGGCCCTTGGCGTAGGCCGGCATCGCCACCGACGAGGACGCGATCAGGATCGCGGCGGCGACCGTTCGCGCTGAGCGGCGGAACCGGGCGAAGGGATGCGCAGGCGCGCTCGCGACGGGGTGCATGATCGACCTCTTCAAGAACGCGTTTCCGGAGCTGCTTCTTATGGACCGTCAGGACGGCCGGCGGTTCGTCCGCCACCTTTCAAGATCGTCGGCGGCCCGCCCGCTTCAAGGGCGGGCCGCCTGCATCATCGTCAGCGGGCGGTGCCGGTCGAGCCTGTCGTCGCGGACGGGTCGGCGCCTCGCGGCGCGCCGCCCTGGGCCGCCTTGCCCTGCGGATCGCTGAAGTAGCGGAAGAAGTCCGAGTTCGGGCTCATCACCAGCCGGGTCTCGGAGCCCTTCAGCCCGGTCTCGTAGGCCTGCATCGAGCGGTAGAAGCTGAAGAAGCTCGGGTCCTTGCCGAAGGCTTCCGCGAGGATGCGGTTCTTGTCCGCGTCGCCCTGGCCCCGAAGCTTCTCGGCCGTCTGCGTCGCGTCGGCGAGGATCACGGTGACGTCGCGGTCTGCCTTGGCCTTGATCGTCGCGGCGATCTGGTCGCCGTTGGCGCGGATGTCGGCGGCTTCGCGCTCGCGCTCCGTCTTCATCCGGCGGTAGACCGCGACGCTGTTCTGCGCCGGAAGGTCCACGCGGGTCATGCGCAGGTCGACGATCTGCACGCCGAGCGCCTTGGCCTCGCGGTTCACGTCCTCCTGGATCTGGTTCATCAACCGGGTGCGCTCGGTCTTGACGATGGCGTCTCGGGTCGATCGGGCCAGCACGTTGCGTAGGGACGAGTTGGTGAAGCTCGCCAGGCGCTGGTTGGCCAGCGCGACGTTGTTCACAGACTGGTAGAACCGCAGCGGGTCGATGATGCGGTAGCGGGCGAAGGCGTCGACCTCCAGGTTCTGGCGGTCGGCCGTCAGCAGGGTCTGTACCGGCAGGTCGAGGTCGAGGACGCGCTTGTCGAACAGCACGACGTTCTCGACGAAGGGCAGCTTGAAGTAGAGTCCCGGCTTGTCCTCGCCGGTCTGGTTCAGGACGGCGCGGACGCGGCCGAACTGGAGCACCAGGGCCTGCTGCATCTGCCCGACGGTGAAGACCGAGGCGTAGAAGGCGAGCGCGAGCGCGGCGGCGATGACCGCCGAGCCGGTGCGGATGGCCTGTGCGTTCATCGGGCCGCTCCATTCGTCTGCGCCGGGGCGGGGGTGCGGGACCCGAATTCGGCCAGCGGCAGCACGGGCACGACGCCCGCGGCACCGGTCGCGCCGGAACCGCCGACGCCCTGGTCGATGATCACCTTGTTCACGGAGCCCAGCACCTTCTCCATCGTCTCCAGGAAGATCCGCTCGCGGCTGATCGTAGGCGCGGTCTTGTAGGAGGCGTAGACCTCGTCGAAGCGCGCGGCCTGTCCGGTCGCGTCGGCGGTGGCCTTGGTCTTGTACGCTTCCGCCGCCTGCACGATCTGCGAGGCGCGCCCGCGGGCCTGCGGAACCTCGCGGCTCGCGTAGGTCTTCGCCTCGTTCTGCGCCGTGTCGGCGTCCTGCTGCGCCGCGTTCACGTCGATGAAGGCGGGCCGGACCTCCGGCGGCGGGTTGACGCTGACGAGCTGCACCACCTCAATGCGGACGCCGGCGCCGTACTCGTCGAGGGCGTTCTGGGTGATCTCCTTGACCTCCTGGGCGACGCTCGACTGCTCGTTCGTCAGGATCGCCTGAATGTTGCGGCGGCCCACGACCTCGCGCATCGCGCTCTCGGCGATCGCCTTGATCGTGCCCTCGGGGTTCTGGAGGTTGAACACGTAGTCCGAAGCCTTCAGCGGGTTCACGCGCCACTGCACCTCGAAGTCGAGGTCGACGATGTTCTCGTCGCCCGTGAGCATCAGGCTCTCGTCTGGCATGTCCCGGGTGCGCGCCTGGGCGCCGCCGGCGGACCGGAAGCCGACCTGGATCGAGTTCACCTGTCCGACGTTCGGCTTGATCACGCCGCCGACCGGATAGGGGAAGTTGTAGCGCAGGCCCTCTCCCTTCGAGCCGACGTAGCGGCCGAAGATCGTCTCGATGCCGACCTGGTTGGGGGCGACCGTGTAGAAGCCCGTCGCGAGCCACAGGCCCACGGCCAGCGCCCCGATCACCACGAAGCTCTTGCCGCCGCCGAGCGAGCCGCCAGGCATGACGCCGCGCAGGCGGTCCTGGCCGCGCCGCAGGAGATCCTCGAGATTGGGGGGCGTCTTACCGCCGCCGCCACCGCCGCTGCCCCAGGGGCCGCCGCCATTGCCGCCGCCGCCACGACCCCAGGGACC
>NZ_VRUT01000106.1:0-17026 GCF_008039465.1 Methylobacterium sp. WL120
CCGCGGGTCACGGTGGTGCGGATCGCCAGGCGCCCGCCGGTCGCGGCGAGGGCCCGCATCGCCGTCTCGACCGCCTCGGGGCAGACCGGGAAGCCCAGCGCCGCGACCGAGGCGACGAGGCGGGCGACGTGCGCTTCCGCGAAGGCGACGCGGCCGGCGAGCGCCAGGGCCGTGTCGAAGACGCCGTCGGCCAGGGTCAAGCCGCGATCGGTGAGGTCGAAGGGCAGGGTGGTGCCGTCGCTCAGGCGCCCGTCATGCCACAGCATCATGGCCCTCCCCCGAGGGGCCCCGCGCCCGCCAGCCGCGGGCGAGCCCGAGGAAGTTCGAGAAGATCGCGTGGCCGTTCTCGGTGAGCACCGATTCCGGGTGGAACTGGATGCCGTAGGTCGGGTGGCGGCGATGCGACAGGGCCATCACCTCGCCCTCGGCCGAGCGCGCGTCGACGGTGAGGTTGGCCGCCATGGCCGGCCGCGGCGCCACCACGAGGGAGTGGTAGCGCCCGACCTGCATCCCGGCCGGAAGCCCGGCGAACAAGCGCTCGCCCATATGCGTCACCGGCGTCGCCTGCCCGTGCAGCGGCTTCTGCGCCCGCTCGACGCTGCCGCCGAAGGCCGCGCCGATCGCCTGGTGCCCGAGGCAGACCCCGAGGATCGGCATCTGCCCTGACAGCGCGCGGATCGCCGGCAGCGAGATCCCGGCCTCGGCCGGCGTGCACGGCCCGGGCGAGATCACCAGGGCCTCGGGGGCCAGCGCGCGGATGCCGTCCACGTCGAGGGCGTCGTTGCGCACCACGCGCACGGTCTCGCCGAGCTCCTCGAAGTAGCGCACGACGTTGAAGACGAACGAATCGTAGTTGTCGACGACGAGGATCATGGACGTTCTCGGTGGCCCGCGGCCGTGGTCGGCCGAGGGCGTCCGCCGCACCCGCGGCGACGCGCGATCGCGCTTGCCGACCTTCGGTCGGGAGTCTTGGGGTGGCCGGCGGCCGGCGAGCGGCCCGCCATCCGGCCGGCCCGGGATCGGCCGGGCGCGCTCATGCCTCGAACGCCTGGAACACGCGCGCGGCCTTGGTCAGGGTCTCGTCGTACTCGGCCGACGGGTCCGAGAGCAGCGTGACGCCGCCGCCGGCCTGGAGCACGGCCGTCGTCGCGTCCATGAACACGGTGCGGATCGCGATCGAAGTGTCGATCGACCCGTCGAACCCGATCCGGCCGATGGCCCCGCAATAGAGCTCGCGCGCGTCGCCCTCGATCTCGGTGATGATGTCCATGGCCCTGAGCTTCGGCGCGCCGGTGATCGAGCCGCCGGGAAACGTCCTCTCGAGCAGGTCGAAGCCGTCGAGGCCGTCGCGCAGGGTGCCCGTGACGACAGAGACGAGATGGTGGATGCCGGCATAGGATTCCAGCCCGCACAGCACCGGCACCCGCACGCTGCCCGGCGCGCAGACCCGGGACAGGTCGTTGCGCAGCAGGTCCACGATCATGGTGTTCTCGGCGCGCTCCTTCGGATCGCCGAGCAGCCGCGCGGCGCGGGCTGCATCCTCGACCGGGTCGTCGCTGCGCGCGAGCGTGCCCTTGATCGGCCGGGTCTCGACCTGGCCGGCCTCGAGCTTGAGGAAGCGCTCGGGCGAACTCGACGCGACGGTCAGCCCGTCGAACTCGAGGTAGGCGCCGAAGGTCGCCGGGTTGGTCTCGCGCAAGGCGCGGTAGAACGCGAACCGGTCGAAGTCTTGGGGCAGGGCGGCGGTGAAGCGCTGGGCGATGTTGGCCTGGTAGATGTCGCCGGCGCGGATGTAGTCGCGCACCCGCTCGACCGCCGCCTCGTAGCCCGCGCGCGTGAAGTTCGAGTGCCAGGTCGGCGGCGCGGCGGATGCGGGCGGGACGGCGGGTTCCGGCGCCGCCCCTGCCAGGCAGTCGGCGAAGGCCGCGAGACGCACCCGCGCCCGCGCCTCGCGCCGGGCCGGATCGGTCTCCGGGAACCCGGTGGCGGCCAGGCGACAGGTGCCGGCGCCGTGGTCGACGGTGAGCGCGACGTCGTGGAGGTCGAAGGCGGCGTCGTCCGTCAGCCCGGCCCGGCGGGCGGGCGCGACCACGCGCTCCAGCGCCTGCCCGAGATCGTAGGCGCAGTAGCCGATCGCGCCGCCGGAGAACGTCTCGCCGGATTCCGCTTCGAGCCGATAGGGCGCGAGGCAGGCGCGCAGGGCCGCCATCGGCCCGCCCGGCACCGGCCGCCCGTCGAGCGTGGCGCGGCCGTCGCGAAAACGGAAGCGGGCGAAGGGGTCGGCCGCCAGGATCGAGACCCGGCCGAGGGTGTCGTGCCGCATCGCGCTGTCGAGGAAGGCGAGGCCGGGCCAGCGCCGCAGCCGCATCGCCGCCGCGACGGGGTCGACGAACGGGATCTCCCGGGTCCAGATCTGTTGCGCCGCCATATCCTGCGCTGTCACGTCCGGTTCGAGGGCCATGGGTGTGGAGTGCCGGGTGCCGGCCCGTCGGTTCAAGTGCGAAGGCCTCGCACAGGCGGTTGCCCCTGGGAAGCCGCAGCCGATGCCGCAGGGTTTCGCGACCGATGCGCCGGACGCAATCCCTCCCGGTGGCGGCGCGGGGCTCGCGCGTCCTGCGCGATCCCGCTATAGCGATGACGCATCACGACAATCCGGGTCCGACGACGCGCCGGCCCCGAAGACCAGCCGGCCCCGAAGACCCGGGATCCTCGAAGCGTTCGACCTGGCGGCGTCCACGCCGCACGAAGGCAGCATGACCGCATCCGCACTTCCGTCCGATCCGAAGGTCACGGCCAAGACACTCGGCGCGCCAAAAATCTCGTTCGTCTCGCTCGGCTGCCCGAAGGCGCTGGTCGATTCCGAGCGGATCCTGACGCACCTGCGGGCCGAGGGCTACGAGCTCGCCCGCCGCCATGACGGGGCGGACGTGATCATCGTCAACACCTGCGGCTTCCTCGATTCGGCGAAAGCCGAGTCGCTCGCCGCGATCGGCGAGGCGATGGCTGAGAACGGCCGGGTCATCGTCACCGGCTGCATGGGTGCGCAACCGGAGGAAATTCGCGAAAAATATCCGAACCTGCTCGCGGTGACGGGGCCGCAGGCCTACGAATCGGTGGTGGCCGCCGTCCACGAGGCGGTGCCGCCGGCCCACGACCCGTTCCTCGACCTGGTGCCGCCGCAGGGCGTCAAGCTGACCCCCCGGCACTACGCCTACCTGAAGATTTCGGAGGGCTGCAACAACCGCTGCACCTTCTGCATCATCCCGTCGCTCCGCGGCGACCTCGTCAGCCGGCCGGCCGGCGACGTGCTGCGCGAGGCGGAGAAGCTGGTGAAGGCCGGCGTGAAGGAGCTGCTCGTCGTCTCGCAGGACACCAGCGCCTACGGCGTCGACATCCGCTACGCCGAGAGCCCGTGGCGGGACCGCACGGTGCGGGCGAAGTTCTACGACCTCGCCAAAGAACTCGGCGAGCTCGGCGCCTGGGTGCGGCTGCACTACGTCTACCCCTACCCGCATGTCGACGAGGTGATCCCGCTGATGGCGGAGGGCAAGGTCCTTCCCTATCTCGACATGCCGCTGCAGCACGCCTCGCCGACCGTGCTCAAGCGCATGCGCCGCCCGGGCAACCAGGAGCGCCAGCTCGAACGCATCCGGCGCTGGCGCGAGACCTGCCCGGACCTGGCGATCCGCTCGACCTTCATCGTCGGCTTCCCCGGCGAGACCGAGGCCGAGTTCTCGGAGCTGCTCGACTGGATCAAGGAAGCCAAGCTCGAGCGCGTCGGCTGCTTCACCTACGAGCCGGTGACGGGTGCCATCGCCAACACGGTAGGCGAGGCGGTGCCGCCTGAATTGCAGTTGGAGCGCAAGCGCCGCTTCATGGAAGCGCAGCAGATTGTCTCGCTGCGCCTGCAGAAGGCGCGCATCGGCAAGCGCCTGCCCGTGATCATCGACACGGTGGGCGCCGACGGCATCAAGGGCCGCTCGAAATACGACGCGCCCGAGATCGACGGCAGCGTCCACGTCACCAGCCGCCGGCCGGTGCGCCAGGGCGACGTCGTCACCGTGAAGATCGAGGCGGCCGACGCCTACGACCTGCGCGGCAGCGTCGTCTAAGATCGGTTTTCGAAAGGGATCATCCCTTTCGTGGGTCCAGGGCGATGTCCTGGGGGTGGTTCGTCGGGCTCCGCCCGACACCCGCCAAAGGGATGATCCCTTTGGTATCCCGGATCCAGGATCAGGTCTTGCGCTCGGCCTGCTTCACCGCGATCCAGGCCGCCTCCATCGCCGCGAGGTCGGCGTCCGACAGGGTTCCACCCTCGGCCTCGATCCGGGCGGCCATGGCGGTGAAGCGGCGCACGAACTTGTCGTTGCCGGCCCGCAGCGCCGCCTCCGGGTCGATTCCGGCGTGCCGGGCGAGGTTGGCCACCGAGAACAGCAGGTCGCCGACCTCCTCGGCCACCGCCTGCGTGTCGCCCCCGGCCAGCGCCTCGGCGACCTCGTCGGCCTCCTCGTGGACCTTGGCGACCACGTCCGCCGCATCCGCCCAATCGAAGCCGTAGCCGGCCGCCCGCCGCGAGATCTTCTCCGCCCGCGTCAGGGCCGGCAGCGTCCCGGCGACGCCGTCGAGGGGACCCTCGGGGGCAGGAGACGGCTTGCCTGCGCTCTTGGCCGCGCCCTTGGCCGCATTTTTGGCCGCGCGCTCGGCCGCCTTGATCGCCTGCCACTGCGCCTCGACGGCGCTTGCGGCCCGGCGCGGGCTGCCGACGGGGAGCAGGGCGCCGCCTGGCTCGAACACGTGCGGGTGGCGGCGCACCAGCTTCGCCACGATCGACCGAGCCACGTCGTCGAGATCGAAGGCGCCGGCCTCCTCGGCCATCCGGGCGTGGAACACCACCTGCAGCAGCAGGTCGCCGAGTTCTTCGCGCAGGTCGCCCAGGTCGTTTCGGGCGATCGCGTCGACGACCTCGTAGGCCTCCTCCAGGGCGTAGGGCGCGATGCTCGCCGAGGTCTGGGCGACATCCCAGGCGCAGCCGCGCTCGGGATCGCGCAGCTCGGCCATCACCCGCCTCAAGGCGTCGAGTGGCGATTCGACCATGCGTCAGGGCTCCCGAGGGGACGGCCCGTCCGACCCCGACGGGGCAGGGGTAGACTGGCACGGTCGTGAAATCACCTCCGCTTATCGGCCTGCTGCGATGACCCTTCGCTGCGCCGATCCGCCTACCCGTTTCGTCCGGCTCAGCCGCTCCTATGGGGACAAAGGCGTCATATTCCCTATCTTCCAAGTGGACATTCTGAGGGTGACGGATCGTTCGTCGAAGCGGACGACGCGAAAACGCCCTAGGAAGACTATCAGTAAGGATTCTCAGAGAGTCTATTCTGAAGGTTATAAGGGGTAGCGAAAAACGCTACCCCGACAGGGGTTTGACCCAGGTTCTCGCATCCGACTCTGCGTGGTTCCGCATTCGACTCTGCGTGGGATCGCATCGAACTCTGCGCGGGATTCCCGTGGCGCCGCATCGGAGTCTGCGCGGATCCGCATGCGATTCGGCGTGATCCGGCCGGTTTTCCGGTGAGGAACGGGGACAAGTCGCAAGCTCCGGCGCGTATCGAACTCTGCGTGGTCGGCGGCCCGTCGCGGAAGCGCATCGAACTCTGCGTACGAGGCCTCGAGACACCCCCGCGCACCGGATGCCGTGCGGAAAGCCGGAGAGAGGACGGCCGAGGGGAGGGGAAGCGTGGATTGCCGGGATAACCGCCCTGCCCCCGAAGGACTCCGGCCCGGCGGGAGACTCCGGGCCGGTGAATCGTGCCATCACGGCCCGCGCCTCGCAGGACCCTGCCGGGCGCTCGGGCTGCCGCTTGCGGCGGAGCCGGGAGGGATGGTCCGCCCACGGTGCGGTCGCGGAGTTTTCGGACGACACGCATGGGGATCGAGGACAGACTGGCCGGCATCCGCGACGCCGACCTCCGCGCGGAGGTCGAGGCGGCGCGTGGCGGCTTCCTGTTCGCCCAGATCGTCGAGCACATCCTCCACCGGCAGCAGGTCCGCGACGCGGAGGCCTCGGCCCAGGGCGCGGTCGCCGGGCGGCGAGCCGGGATGGGGCGGGACCAGCGCCGGCGCGACGCGGTGCGCGAGGTGATCGAGAACCAGCCGACCGTGCCGGAGAACCTCCAGCACATCCATTCGGTGCTGGCCTTGTGCGGCCTGCCCTATCGCGATCCCGGCCCGGTGCGGGAGTTCTCCCGCGATTACGGGCGCAACTCGCTCAACCTCGTCGCCGGCCGGCTGAAGAGCCCGGTCACCGGCGAGATGGAGCCGCAGGGCCTGCCCTACGGCCCGAAGGCGCGGCTCGTGCTGCTCCACCTCTGCACCGAGGCCGTGCGCCAGCGCAGCCCGACCATCGAGGTCGCCGATTCCCTGTCCGGCTTCATGCGCGAGATGGGGTTCGCCGTCACCGGCGGCGAGCGCGGCACGATCCGGCAGTTCAAGGAACAGCTCAACCGGCTCGCCGCCTGCTCGATGCAGATCGGCCTGTGGGACGGGCACGACCAGGCCAGCACCCTCAACGTGCCGCCGTTCCGCAGCCTCGACCTGTGGCGCCCGAGCGCGCGGGAGGGGGCGAGGGACGGGGAGGGCGCGGCCTGGTCCCGCACCGTGCAGTTCCACCAGGACTTCTACGACAACCTGATCCGGCACGCCCTGCCCGTCGACATCCGGGCGGCGCGGGCCTTCTCCGGCTCCGCGCGCAAGCTGGACCTGCTGTTCTGGGTCGGCTACCGCCTGCGCGCCCTGCAGCGACCCCTGCGGCTCACCTGGACGAACCTGCACGGGCAGTTCGGCGCCGAGAACGCCTGCATCCGCAGCTTCCGTCAGGCGTTCAAGACCGACGTCGCGCATCTGTGCGAGGTGTTTCCCAAGCTGCCGGTCGCCCTCGACGACGGCGGCATGACCCTGCAGCCGGCCGATCCCGGCATGCTCCTCGTTCCGCCCCGCAAGGGAATACGGAAGATGCAGGCAGGGAAAGAGGGATCCCTATAAGGAATACCTGCTTATTCCAAAGTACGAGATCCTCCGTCGTTGGGAACGAGCGTTCCATTCCCTGAAGCGTCGCGAGCTGCCGCCGCCTCTGCATCTTCCTTCCATCTGGGAACGATGATATTCCATTTCTTCCATTGGAAGGAAAGCGCAGGGCGTGATGGAATTGTCGGAAGCGGAGATCGAGGCGCGTCTGGCGGACCTGCGCCGTCGGCGCGAGGCCCTCGATCGCGAGATCGCCGACCACGTCCTGTATCTCGAGCTCGGCCGGCGCCTGCGCGGCGCTGGCCCGGCGCCGGCCCAGTCCGAGGAGCGAGCCTCGGAGCTGCACGAACCGCCCGAGGCGGTCTCGCCGCGCGCGCCGGCCGCCATCCGAACCATGCCGGCCGCGCCTGAGCCGCCGCAGCGGGTGCCCGTCGCCTTCGAGGTCGATCCGGCAGGCGCGCGCCGCTACGGCCGCGCCCTGATCGAGGCCGCCTGCGGCATCCTCGTGCGGGCCGGCCGGCCGATGCATGCGGGCGAAATCCTGGAGGCGCTCGTCGCCGAGGGGTTCGCGGTCCCCGGCCAGGACCCGGTCGCGGCGCTGAACACCCGGTTGTGGAAGCGCTCGGGGCCGCACGGCCCGCTGCGGCGCCTGGGCGACGCGGTCTACGCGCCGGCACTCGGGGCGGAGTAGGCGGGGCAGGGTAAGGATGAGGTGCGGGCGAAGCCGCGCCCGGTCCGGCCCTACGCGACGGTGTCGCGACCGGAGGCGGCGCGCTGCGCCCGGGCGGAGCGGAGATCCCGCCCGACCTCCAGCACGAACATCCGCAGGGAGACGATGCTGAACACCACGATGGCGCCGACCAGCATGGCGGAGACGAGGGTCTTGGCGGTCGCGACGTCCACGGCGAAAAATCCTGGTGGGGGAGAGGTTTGCGTTCCCGTCAGATGTGGGCCTCGCCTTCGCGGGGCACCACCGGGGCGCGGGCGGTGGCAGTCATGCGCTTTAATCAATCCTCGTGCGCCACCGCACGCGAGACCTGCATGAAACGCAACGAGGATGGAGAATTCGTGAACGTTCTCCGGTTCGCCCCCAGGTTCGCGCCGACGCTGGCCGCCATCGAGGTGTCGGCGCGCGAAATTCCGGGTCGAACCGGTCGGGTGCGGCGCCGCACGGCTGGTCCATCGCGGCAAATCCCGCGATAAGCCGCCCGGCGAGGGCAGGGCCTCGGCGGGAGGACGGCATGGTCGCCACGCAAGGCATTTCACGGCACGGCGCGCGCGCAGGGCAGGTGGTGCGCAAGCGGTCGAGCCGGCACCGGGCGCGGCTCGCGGCGGCCCTCGTCGCGAGCCTCGCCGCCCTCCTGGCGCCGGCGCCATCGTCCGCCACCGAGGACGCCCCAGCCGGCGGGCCTCCGACGGTGGCGGGCTACTTCTACGTCGGCGGCCGCTACGAGCGCGTCGCCGACAAGACCGTGATGGTCGGCCAGATGTTCGTGCAGTCGCGGCGGCCCGCCACCGTCACGCAGCCCTGGCCGGTGGTGATGGTCCACGGCATCTCGCAGACCGGGGTCAACTTCCTCGGCACGCCGGACGGCCGGCCCGGCTGGGCCCAGCGCTTCGTCGAGAAGGGGTTTGCGGTCTACATCGTCGACCAGGTCGGCCGCGGCCGCTCCGGCACCAACCCGGAGGTCTACGGCCCCTACGCCCGGTTCTCCACCCGCGCCCTGGAGGAGACCTACACCGCCCAGGAGCTCTACGACCTGTTCCCGCAGGCCAAGCTCCACACCCAGTGGCCGGGCGGCCCCGGGGTGCAGGGGAACGCCGCCTTCGACCAGTTCTTCGCGAGCCAGGTGCCCTACCTCGCCGGCGCGCAGCAGACCGAGGAGCTGGTCGACCCGGCGCTGATCGCCCTGCTGGACAAGATCGGGCCCGCGGTGCTCGTCACCCACGGCCAGGCCGGGCTGTTCGGCTGGGCGGTCTCGGACGCGCGGCCCGACCTCGTGAAGGCGCACGTCGCGGTCGAGCCGAACGGGCCGCCCTTCTTCGACGTGCGCCTGCGCGGCGGCAAGGACTTCTACGAGAAGTCGGGCGACGGGCGCGCCCGCGCCTACGGCATCACCCGCGTGCCGCTGACCTTCGACCCGCCGGTGAAGTCGCCCGAGGATCTCGTGGTGATGCAGGCCAAGGCGCCCGCGGCCGAGGGGCGGATCCGCTGCTGGCTTCAGGGCGAGCCGGTGCGCAGCCTCCCGAACCTCGCCCGCGTGCCCGCGGTGATCGTCACCGCCGAGGCTTCGTTCCGCACGGCCGTCGACGACTGCACCACCGCCTTCCTCGCCCAGGCCGGCGCCCGGCCCGACAGCCTCAAGCTCGCCGAGGCGGGCCTGCGCGGCAACGGCCACATGATGATGCTGGAGAAGAACAGCGACGCGGTCGCCGACGCGCTGATCGGCTGGATCGCCGCGCGCCCGCGCTGAGGCCGGTCGAGACCGATCGAACCGAGCGAAGCCCGCGGTGCCGGAACCAACCGTGGCGTGCAGGCCACAGGCGGGCGCATCCGTCCGCCGAGGCCTTGTGCGCGCCAGGCCCTGGCCGTAACGAAGATCCAGAAAAGCCAATTAGAACATCAGTTTAGCATAATTCCAAACAACGCCGCGAAGCCTGTTTCGCAGCGATTGACCCCTGCTGTCCGCATCCTGGCAAGGCCCCTCAGTCCCATGTGTCGTTCCGCCCTCCGCCCAACTCCGGACCTGCGCAGTCTCGTGCTGGCCGGCGCCTCGCTGTTCGCGCTGGCGCCCCTCGTCCCGTCGGCCCCCGCGCAGGCGCAGGAGGCGACCGCGCCGCGCCGCGGCGTCGGCAACCCGCCCGCCGAGGCGAGCGTGCAGCTCGAGACGCTGACGGTGGAAGGCCGCGCCGGCCCGGCGTCGCCCGTGGCTTCCGGCGTCGGCGCGCGTGCGATCGAGAGCCCGACCGGGCCGGTGGACGGCTACGTCGCGACCCGCTCGGCCACCGCCACCAAGACCAACACGCCCCTGATCGAGACGCCGCAATCGATCAGCGTCGTCGGTCGCGAGCAGATCGATGCGCAGAAGGCCCAGACCCTGACCCAGGCGACGCAGTACGTCGCCGGCGTCTATTCCGGCACCTTCGGCGCCGATTCCCGCGTGGATTACTTCACCATCCGCGGCTTCGTCGCGAGCGATTACGGCATCTACCGTGACGGGCTGCAGCTCCTGAACTACGGCTTCGGGACCTTCAAGGCCGAGACCTTCGGCCTGGAGCGGATCGAGATCCTGCGCGGGCCGGCCGCGGTGCTGTTCGGCGCGGGCTCGCCCGGCGGCATCATCAACCAGATCACGAAGCGGCCGCCGCTGGATCCGTTCGGCTACGTCGAGGTCGGCGGCGGCTCGTTCGATCAGAAATACGCCGCCTTCGACGTCGGCGGCCCGGCCGACGAGTCCGGCCACTGGTTCTATCGGCTCACCGGCTTCGGCCGCTCCGGCGGCACCCAGGTCGACGGCGCTCCCGAGGACCGCGGCTACATCGCACCGGCCTTCACCTACAAGCCGGACGGGGCGACAAAGCTCACGGTGCTGACGAGCTACCAGTACGACAACACGGCCGTCACCGCGAACTTCCTGCCCTACTCCGGCACCGTGCGTCGGAACCTGTCGGGCCTGTACATCCCGCGCTCGCTCAATCTGGGTGACGCCGGCTTCAACACCTTCCGACGGCAGCAGGCTTTTGCCGGCTACGAGTTCGAGCACGCCTTCGACGAGACGTGGACCATCCGCCAGAACCTGCGCTACTCGTTCAGCGAAAGCTTCCAGAACTCGGATATCGGCCAGCTCGGCTACAGCAACGCCGCAGAGACCCGGCTTGCGCGCTACCAGTTCCTGACGTCGAGCAAGATCGGGCTGTTCCAGGTCGACAACCAGGCCGAGGCGCGCTTCTTCGACGGAATCTTCAAGCACGACCTGCTGATCGGCCTCGATTACAAGAATTTCCAGTTGCACGACAACCAGGGCACCAACTTCGCGGCAGGTTACGCCGTCCCCGACATCAGCATCATCAACCCGACCTACGGACCGGCGACAGGCCGCCCCTCGCCCTACCTCGTCAACGCGGATTCCTTCACGCAGCTCGGCCTGTACTTCCAGGACCAGATCAAGCTCACGGATCGCCTGACCCTCGTCCTCGGCGGCCGACAGGACTTCGCCGACAACCGGGTGGTCGACAAGCTCACTGCCGGGGCCGGCAGCAACGGCCGCAGCGACAGCGCCTTCACCTATCGCACGGCGTTGATCTACAACTACGATTTCGGGTTGGCGCCCTACGTCAGCTACTCGACCTCGTTCCAGCCGCTGCTCGGCACCGACATCAACAATCAGGCCTTCAAGCCGGAGACCGGCGACCAGATCGAAGGCGGCGTCAAGTTCGAGCCGCCGGGTGCGGGCTATTTCCTGACGCTGGCCGGCTTCGACATCCATCGCCAGAACGTGCAGACGCCTGTTCCGAACACCTTCTTCTCATCCCAGATCGGACAGGTCCGTTCCACGGGCTTCGAGGCGCAGTTCACCGCGACCCTCGCGGAAGGGTTGAACGCGGTCGCCGCCTACACCGTCTACGGCTTGACCACGGAGAAGAGCGCCGACCCGACCACCCTCGGCAAGGTGCCGGTGAACATTCCCGAGAACTTCGCCTCGCTGTTCCTGGATTACACCATTCCCGCCGGCGAATGGCGCGGCTTCGGCTTCGGCGGCGGCGTGCGCTACGTCGGTCGATCCTACGCCGACACGGCCAACACCTTGCGGGTGCCGGAATACGTCCTGTTCGATGCGCAGGTGCACTACAACTGGGACCGGTGGCGGCTGGCCGTCAACGCGACCAACATCGCGGATCGCCGTTTCGTCTCCTCCTGCCAGTCGTCCTTCTCGTGCTTCTACGGCGACGCCCGCCGCGTGGTGGCGAGCCTCGCCTACAAGTGGTGATCCCCGCGCGGGCGGCGCGCGCCGCCCGCGTCGCCGGCTACGATTCCTGCTCCGACCCCGCGCGCGCGCGCTCTCGCAGCAGGTACTTCTGCACCTTGCCGGTGGAGGTCTTGGGCAGCTCGCCGAACACGATGGTCCGGGGCATCTTGTAGGCGGCGAGCCGGCCGCGGCACCAGCGGATCAGGTCGTCGGCGTCGGCCGACGCGCCCTCCTTCAGCTCGACGAAGGCGCACGGCGTCTCGCCCCACTTGTCGTCGGGCTTGGCGACGACCGCCGCGGCGGCGACCGCCGGGTGCTTGAACAGCGCGTCCTCGACCTCGATCGAGGAGATGTTCTCGCCGCCCGAGATGATGATGTCCTTCGAGCGGTCCTTGAGCTGCACGTAGCCGTCCGCGTGCTTCACGCCCAGGTCGCCGGTGTGGAACCAGCCGCCTCGGAACGCCGCCTCGGTGGAGGCCGGGTTCTTGAGGTAGCCGCGCATCACCACGTTGCCGCGCATCATCACCTCGCCCATCGTTTTGCCGTCGGCGGGCACGGATTCGAGGGTCTCGGGGTCGCGCACGTCGAGGCCCTCGAGCACGGGATAGCGCACGCCCTGGCGCGCCTTCTTCGCGGCTTGGGCGTCGGCCGGGAGGTCGTCCCATTCGGCGTGCCAGGCGTTGACGACCGCCGGGCCGTAGCTCTCGGTCAACCCGTAGAGGTGGGTGACGGCGAAGCCCGCCTCGCGCATGCCCGCCAGCACCGCCTCCGGTGGGGGGGCGGCGGCGGTGAAGAACGCGACCCGGTGGGGCAGGGGCCGGCGCTCGGCGTCGGACGCGTTGATCAGGAGCTGCATCACGATCGGCGCGCCGCACAGGTGGGTGACGCCGTGCTCGGCCATCAGCGCGTACATCGCCCCAGCCCGGACCTGGCGCAGGCAGACATGGGTGCCGGCCACGATCGACAGCGTCCACGGGAAGCACCAGCCGTTGCAGTGGAACATCGGCAGCGTCCAGAGATAGACGGGGTGCTGCCCCAAGGCCCCCGTGACGACGTTGCCGAGCGAAAGCAGGGCCGCGCCGCGGTGGTGGTAGACCACGCCCTTCGGGTCGCCGGTGGTGCCGGAGGTGTAGTTCAGGCTGATCGCGTCCCACTCGTCGTCGGGCATCGCCCAGTCGTGCTCGGGATCGCCCTTCGCGAGGAACGCCTCGTAGTCGCAGGTGCCGAGGGCCTCGCCGGCGCCGGCATATTCCGGGTCGTCGTCATCGATCACCAGCAGGCTGCGCCCGGCCTGCGCCAGCGCGTCGCGTGCGATGCCCGAGAACTCGCGATCGACGACGAGGACCTTGGCCTCGCCGTGCGCGAGGCAGAAGGCCAGCGCCGCCGCGTCGAGGCGGGTGTTGAGGGTGTTGAGCACGGCGCCGGCCATCGGCACGCCGTAGTGGCACTCGATCATCGCCGGGGTGTTGGCGAGCAGCACCGCGACGGTGTCCCCGCGACCGATCCCGTGGGCGGCGAGCGCCGAAGCCAGGCGGCGGCATCGGGCGTAGAGCTCGGCGTAGGAGCGTCGCAGCGACCCGTGGATCACCGCGACCTGATCGGGGAAGACCCGCGCCGCCCGGTCGAGGTAGCCAAGCGGCGTCAGGGGCTGGTGGTTGGCCGGGTTCCGGTCGAGGTCGCGGTCGTAGATCGTGTCGCGGCGCATGGCGGCCTCCGGGCCAAGGTGTCGCCGGGACAGTACCGCGCGCGGCTGCGGGGTCCAACGGCCCTCGGCCCACCGAAACCCGCTCCGATCAGTGGTGGCGTTCGGCCCGCCCCGGCCCGAGGGTGTGCGGCTCGTGCAGGAACTTGGCGAGCTCGAAGCCGATCTCGATCATCAGGCCGTCGACCAGCTTGGTCAGGTTCGCCTGCCCGAGGCCGTCGGCCAGCGCGCGCAGCGCGATGACGTGCTCGGCCATGCGGTTCACCAGGCGCTCCGCCTGGCGCAGGTCGGCCGACCGGTTCTCGGTGGTGTCGATGACGATGCCGCGCCCCTGCGCCGTCCCGTCGGCCGCGTTCCGCTCGACGCGGCCGCGGATCAGGAGCTTGCGCGTCCCGACCTCCGATTCGAGCGTGCGGAACTCGGCCTCGATCGGGCCGCCGACCTCGCCGGCCGCGTGAAGGCAGCTCTCGATCCGGGCGCGGTCCTCGGGATGGGTCCTGTCGAGGAAGGCGCCGAGCGACACGCCGGCGGCCGCGACCTCGGGATCGAGGCCGAGCAGGCCGGCGAAGTCGCCCGACAGCGCGAGGCGCCCCGCCCAGTGGTCGTGCACCCAGGCGCCGACGACGCCGGAGGCATCGAGGACCGCCCGGAGATCGTCGTTCGGATGAGGGGGCGGGGCCTGTGTCATGCAACTCCTGAAGACCGATCCTCTACAACGTAAACCTGAGGTATATTTACCACCACCACGTTGAGGCTGGAAACCAATCTAATTCATCACCTGAGTTAAGAAAAGTGCCAAGACGTCCGGGACCGCAAAACGAACTTGAGGTTGGCTTTGGATCCGCGTTCCGTGTCCGCCCTGCGCCGCGGCGTCGACGGATCTTTAGCTGGCGCCCGGCCGTGCGGCACGGCCCGCGCCTGCGTTAACGGCCTCTTAACCATAATCGACGCGATATCGGGATCACGGCATCCCTGGGTCACAGGATCATCGCCTCGGCGCGGGTCTCTTGACGCTAGGTTGCTCCGAGCGCGTGCGCCGCAACTTCGCTTCGGCTCGCGAACGGAACGTCCGCAGGCCGATCTCGACCCAGGCAAGTCCTAGGCAAAGCAAGCCTCGGGCGAAGCGGGTCTTGCACGAAGCAAGCCTTGGACGAAGCAAGCCTTGGATGAAGCAAGCCTTAGACGAAACAAACCCTGGACACGGCAAGCCTGAACCGAGGACCACCCGATGAAAGCGATCACCTTCGTCACCCAGAAGGGGGGCAGCGGCAAGAGCACGCTCTGCATCTCGCTCGCGGTCGCCGCGCAGGAGGCCGGGCGCTCGGTCTGCATCCTGGAGATGGACCGCCAGGCCACGATCTCCGATTGGCTCGACCACCGCACCGCGGAGGGCCCCGAGGTCGCGCAGATCGACGCCACGCAGATCGACGCGGTGATGAACCAGCTTCGCGAATCGTCCTACGACTACGTCTTCATCGACACGCCCGGCGTCGATTCCACCGGCACCCTGTCGGCGATCCGCGCCGCCGACCTCTGCATCATCCCGTGCCGGCCGACGCCCGCGGACCTGCGCGCCTTCAAGCCGACCCTGGCCGCCGTGTACCGGCTCGAGAAGAAGTTCGCCTTCGTCCTCAACCAGACGCCGCCGCGCTCCTACCGCATCCGCGACGCGGCCGACGGCCTCGCGGTGCTGGGCATCCTGCCCGACGTCAACATCGTGGCGCGCACCGACCACCAGGACGCGATCGGCGTCGGCCAGGGCGTCACCGAGTTCAACCCGAAGGGGCAGGCGGCGGGCGAGGTGCGCCGGCTCTGGTCCTGGATCGAGAAGCGCACCCAGGCGGGCAAGGTGGGATCGGGGCAGGCGGTCTCGGGCAAGCTTGTTTCGGGCAAGGCGGTGAAGCATGTCGAAGCCGCCTAAGCTGAACCTCGCCTCGATCGTCGCGGCCTCGGCGCCGGCCACGCGCGGGGCGCCGCAGACCGCCGAGATCGTCCAGCTCGACCGCGGCGCAGCCCCGCAGAAGCGCGGCCCCGCCACCCTGAAGGAGCGCGCACGACAGATGTCGGTCTACCTCGAGCCGCCGGTCTACGACCAGCTGCGCGACCTCGCCTACGCCGAGCGCACGAAGATGCACGCGATCATGCTGGAAGCTCTCGACCTGCTGTTCAAGCAGCGCGGCGCCCGCTCGATCGAGCAGCTCTCGGAGCATCTCCCGCGCTGAGATCCGAGGCCTGACCGGTAACCCCGCGGCCGAGGCGGCACGTCCGACCGGTCCCGTCGATGGGCCAGAACCCGCTTTCTGAATGTCAGTGCAACGCTTTGCTGCCGCATCCTCATGCGTCGACGGAGCGCGAAACCCTGTGAATCCCGTGAGCCGGACGCCCCGGCGCCCGGCCCGTTCAGGCTTCCTTTACGGCGTTCGGACAAGTGTCGGTTCGTTCGGTGGCCGTTCCCTTGTGCAGGGGGCGAACCGGATGCTCCGGCGCGACCGCTTCCCCGCGGGCCGGTGTCTCGGCACGTGGCGTACAGGCGGATCCGGTGGGCATGGCGCGTTCGACGCTTCTTCGAATCCCGGATTCGTGCCGCGGCCCGCTCCCCTTGCGGCGCCTGCTCGCGGTCTCGGCGATCGCGCTGGCCACCGCCAACTGCAGCACGAACCCGCAGAAGTTCGCCGGCCCCGCCGGCAACGGGCTCGACCCGAAATACGGCGTGAAGACCAGCCCGCGCCTCTACAACGAGGGCGACGTGATCCCGAAGGGCGGCGGACGCCGCTTCTCGGGCAAGCCCTACGTCGTCGCCGGCCGCACCTACGTGCCGAAGGAGGATGCCCGCGGCTACGTCCGCGAGGGGCTGGCCTCCTGGTACGGCGCCGCCTTCCACGGGCGCATGACCGCCAACGGCGAGGTGTTCGACCGGCACTCGATCGCCGCCGCCCACCCGACCCTGCCGCTGCCGAGCTACGTCCGCGTCACCAACACGGCCAACGGCTACTCGATGGTGGTGCGCGTCAACGACCGCGGCCCCTATCACGCCGACCGCGTCATGGACGTCTCGGAGGAGGTCGCCCGGGCGCTCGAATTCCACAACAAGGGCACGGCGCGCGTGCGCGTCGCCTATCTCGGCAAGGCCTCGGTCGCCGGTTCCGACGACCGCAAGCTCCTGGCGACCCTGCGAACCGACGGCGTGCCGGCGGGCGGGCGCGCCCCGGTGATGGTGGCCGACCTCGGCCCCTCGGAGGAGCCGGAGCGGTTCTCGCGGACGGCGCCGGCGCCGCTGGCGTTCAAGCCGGCCCCCGAGCGCGAGGAGCGCGACGAGGCGCCCGCCCCGCGGCCGGTG
>NZ_VRUT01000107.1:0-16752 GCF_008039465.1 Methylobacterium sp. WL120
GGGCAGGCCTCGGCCGTGCGCCGGATCGCCTCGACGCCGGTGCGGTGGCCGGCGGCGCGCGGCAGCCCGCGACGGGTCGCCCAGCGGCCGTTGCCGTCCATGATGATCGCCGCGTGGAGGCCCGGCCTGGGGTCGGATGGGCTTTGCATCGTGTGAAGGCTCCGGACGGGAAGCGGCGTGGCAGGCGGAGGCGCAAAAGGGGCGTTCGGCGGTCAGGCCGGGTTGGCGTCGAGCCGGCCGGAATCCGGCGCGCGGGCGGCCTTAGCCGCGTCGCGCACCACCTGTTCCAGCACGGCGAGATAATCGAGGAAGCGCGTCCGCCCAGCCGGGGTCAGCCGGCACAGGGTCTGCGGCCGGTTGTGGGCGTGGCCCTTCTCCAGGCTGACCAAGTCGGCCTCCTGCAGCACCGCGAGGTGCCGGCTGAGGTTGCCGTCGGTGAGCCCGCACAGGCGCTTGAGGTCGGGGAACGGAAGGCCCTTCGGGTGGCCGACCAACGAGGTCAGCACGCTCAGCCGCGCCTTCTCGTGGATCACCCGATCGAGCCCGTCATAGGAGAAGCGGCCGTCGGCCCGGTCAGAGGTCGCCATCGACGCCTCCCGCGTTCGACATGACGAGGGCGAGCCAGCCCTGCCCGACCGCGAAGGGCAGCCCCATCAGCCAGGGCGAGAGCGCCCGGCTCTCGCTCGCAATCGCCAGCACCGTCAGGCCGGCTAGGAGATACCACGCGCCGGCCCCCTGGACGGCGCGGGGCAGGATCCGCGCCGAGGCGAACAGGCCGAGCCCGACCAGAACCTGCCACAGGCCGGGCAGCATCCAGATCTCATCCGGCGCGAAGCGGGCGATCACCACGGCGAGGCAGGCGCCCGCGCCCGCGGCCGGCAGGAACCCTTCGATCGCGTTCCAGACCATGGCGTCGGCCAGGCCCGAATGCAGTCGGCGCGAGCGCCGCACGGTCTCGATGCCGATCAGCCCGCCCGCGGCGCAGGCCGTTGCGATCCACAGGCCGAAGAACAGCAGCGGCCGCGCGATCGGATCGCCGAGCCAGAGCGCCTGCCCGCAGGCGGTGGCGAGCGCCAGCACCCCGGTGGCGGCCAGGGCCGCCGAGCCGAGGCCGCGAAATGCGGTGTCCCGCGCGATCTGCGAGCGGATCGCGACGATGTCCGCCAGGGCCTTGTCGAGGTCGTGCATGAAGCTCTCCGGACCGGATCATGCTTTGCAATGCAAAGTAACCCGAGCCTGCGAATCCGGCAAGCGATTTGTTGCAACCTGCGGTTTAATACGCTGCCGGGTGGCTGTGCTCCGACGCAGGTCCGCATTGCCGGGGCGCATCACTTTGCGGATCGTTCCATCCCTCTAACGACGTGCTTCGCCAGCGAATTTCCGACCGTCCCGATGTATCCGTGTGCATCACGAAAGCGCGCAAAAAGTCTTTTGTCGGCGCGCACACCCAAAACCGTGCCATCATCACCGCGAACGCAAACGGGAGAACGTGATGGCGACCGAGAACAAGCGCGGAAACCGCGAGACGAAAAAGCCGAAGAAGGCGGTTTCCAAGACGATTGCTGCGGCGCCCTCGACCAAGGACATGGTCAGCGCCGCGATCAAGACCGCCGGCAAGAAGACGAAGTAGCGCGGCCGAGGCTCGCGACCCGCCGGGGGGAAAGCGCCGGTGGAAAAGGTGCCGGCGTTGTCATCCCGCTAACCGACGGCATGCCACCACGGGGCATGCTCGATCGCATCTGGACGACGGCCAAGGCGGTATTCGGGGTAGCCCTGCTCGTGGTCTGCGCGCTGCTGGCCGCGCAAAAGCTCGACCGTGAGCGGGCCGAGCAATCCGCCCAGGCCCTGTTCCGCGCCGGCGGCCCCGAGGCCACCGGCTCGATCACCCCGGCCGCGCCGGCCCTGCCGACGCGGACGCCGTCGGAGTAGCCTTACTCGGCGGCCTGTTGCGCGACGTAGCCGAGCCGGCCGTTCAGCTCCTCGATCAGCTTGACCGCGGCTTCCGCGATCACCGTGCCCGGCGGGAAGATCGCCGAGGCGCCGGCCGCGTAGAGCGCGTCGTAGTCGCCGGGCGGGATCACGCCGCCGATCACGATCATCACGTCGCCGCGGCCCTGCTCGGTGAGCGCCGCCTTCAGCTCCGGCACCAGCGTCAGGTGGCCGGCGGCGAGCGACGACACGCCGACGATGTGCACGTCGTTCTCCACCGCCTGCCGCGCGGCTTCGGCCGGCGTGGCGAAGAGCGGCCCGATATCCACGTCGAAGCCGAGGTCGGCGAAGGCCGAAGCGATCACCTTCTGGCCGCGGTCGTGCCCGTCCTGACCCATTTTGGCGACGAGGATGCGCGGGCGGCGCCCGTCGTTCTCCTCGAAGGCCTCGACCAGCCCACGCACCTGCTCGACCGCTGGCGACATACCACCCACCTCCCGCTTGTATACGCCCGAGATCGACCGGATCTCGGCGCGGTGCCGGCCCCAGGCTTTCTCCAGCGCATCGGAGATCTCGCCCACCGTCGCCTTGGCGCGCGCCGCCTCGACGGCGAGCTCGAGCAGGTTGCCCTCCCCTTCCGCCGCCTTGGTGAGGGCCGCGAGCCGCGCGTCGACGTCGGCCTGGTTCCGCTCGGAGCGCAGGCGCTTGAGCTTGTCGATCTGCAGCGTGCGCACGTTGCCGTTATCGACGCGCATCAGCTCGATCTTCATCTCGTCGTCGGGCTTGAACTTGTTGATGCCGACGATGGTCTGGCGGCCCGAATCGATCCGCGCCTGGGCGCGCGCCGCCGCCTCCTCGATCCTGAGCTTCGGGATGCCGGCCTCGATCGCCTTGGCCATGCCGCCGAGCTCCTCGACCTCGCGCAGGTGCTCCCAGGCGCGCGCGACGATGTCGGCGGTGAGCTTCTCGACGTAGTAAGAGCCGCCCCACGGATCGACGATGCGCGTGGTGCCGCTCTCCTGCTGCAAGAACAGCTGGGTGTTGCGGGCGATGCGGGCCGAGAAGTCGGTCGGCAGCGCCAGCGCCTCGTCGAGCGCGTTGGTGTGGAGCGATTGCGTGCCGCCCTGCGTCGCCGCCATCGCCTCGATGCAGGTGCGGGTGACGTTGTTGAACACGTCCTGCGCGGTCAGCGACCAGCCCGAGGTCTGCGAGTGGGTGCGCAGCGGCAGCGACTTCTCGCTCTTGGGCTCGAACTCCTTGACGAGCTTAGCCCAGATCAGGCGCGCGGCCCGCATCTTGGCGATCTCCATGAAGTAGTTCGTCGAGATCGCCCAGAAGAACGACAGCCGCGGGGCGAACTGGTCGATCGTCAGGCCGGCGGCCAGACCCGCCTTGATGTACTCGACGCCGTCGGCCAGCGTGTAGGCGAGCTCGAGGTCGTTGGTCGCGCCGGCTTCCTGCATGTGGTAGCCGGAGATCGAGATCGAGTTGAATTTCGGCATGTTCTTCGAGGTGTAGGCGAAGATGTCCGAGATGATCCGCATCGATCCCTTCGGGGGATAGATGTAGGTGTTGCGGACCATGAACTCCTTGAGGATGTCGTTCTGGATCGTGCCGGCGAGCTTCTCCGGCGGCACGCCCTGCTCTTCCGCGGCGACGATGTAGAGCGCGAGGATCGGCAGCACCGCGCCGTTCATCGTCATCGACACGGTCATCTCGTCGAGCGGGATGCCGGAGAACAGCGTGCGCATGTCGTAGATCGAATCGATCGCGACGCCCGCCATGCCGACGTCGCCGGACACCCGCGGGTGGTCGGAATCGTAGCCGCGGTGGGTCGCGAGGTCGAAGGCCACCGACAGGCCCTTCTGCCCGGCGGCGAGGTTGCGCCGGTAGAACGCGTTCGAATCCTCGGCCGTAGAGAACCCCGCATACTGACGGATCGTCCAGGGCTGGGTGACGTACATCGTCGGATACGGCCCGCGCAGATAGGGCGCGACGCCGGGATAGGTGTCGACGAACTCGAGCCCCGCCCGGTCCTCCGGCCCGTAATGGGTCTTCACCGGGATGCCCTCGGGGGTCATCCAAGGCTCCCCCGACGGCGGCGGCGGCACGGCGACGGCGTCCGCGCCCCAGGCGATCTCGGCGAAGTTCGGGATGCGGGAGGTCATGGGCGGTCTTCTCGATCGGGGCCGGGCTTTTCGCCATTATAGGCGAGACGCGATCGGAGGCGACAGCCCTCTTCGTTGCTATGGTTCAGCCATATGAGTCTGGGGCGCTTCTTCCCTCCCCCACAGAGGGGGAAGGAAAGAAGCGGTAACTCTCAGGTGATCAAGCCGCGGTCGCCTCCTGCCCGCCCGCGCGATCCCGCGCGAGCTTGGTCACCGCCACCTGGTCGACCTTGCCGGTGCCGAGCATCGGGATCGCGTCGATCACCACCACCTCCGCCGGGATCGCGAGGTCGGGGGCGCCGCGGCCCTTGGCGAAGGCTTGGTAGGCGGCCCGGGTCCCGTCCTTGGCTTGCGTGAACAACACCAGCCGCTCGCCCTTGCGCGCGTCGGGCACCGCGGCCACCGCGCTCGGGCTGTCGGGCCAGAGGTCGGCGGCGGTGGCCTCGATGCCGGCGAGCGAGATCATCTCGCCGGCGATCTTCGCGAAGCGCTTGGCGCGGCCCTTGATCGCCACGAAGCCCTGCGCGTCGATCGCGACGATGTCGCCGGTGTCGTGCCAGCCGTCCACTGGGGCCTCCAGCACGCCGGGGTTCTCGGCGCGGAGATACCCGAGCATGATGTTGGGGCCGCGCACCACGAGGCGGCCGCCCTCGTCGATGCCGGGGACCGGGTCGAGGCGGTGCTCCATGCCCGGCACCAGCCGGCCGACGGTGCCGAAGCGGTTGAACATCGGCGTGTTGACCGCGACCACCGGGCCGCATTCGGTGACGCCGTAGCCTTCGAGGATGCGCAGGCCGAACTTCTCCGCGTAGGTGCGGCGGGTCGTATCCTTCACCGGCTCGGCGCCGGCCACGACGTAGCGCAGCGAACGCAGGTCGTAGGCGTGCGCCACCTTGGCGTAGCCGGTGAGGAAGGTGTCGGTGCCGAACAGGACCGTCGCGTTCGAGCCGTAGACCAGCTCCGGCACGATCCGGTAGTGCAGCGGCGACGGGTAGAGGTAGACCGGCACGCCCGAGACCAGCGGCAGCACCAGGGCCGAGGTCAGCCCGAAGGCGTGGAAGATCGGCAGCACGTTGAACACCTTGTCGGACGGTCCGAAATCGATCCGGGCGGCGACCTGGGCGACGTTTGCGAGCATGCCCCGGTTGGCCACCATCACGCCCTTCGGCGTTCCCTCCGAGCCCGAGGTGAACAGGATCGCGGCCGCATCCTCGCCGGTGCGCGCGACGAGCGGCTTTCGGGCCGCGAGAAGGCCGCGGATCTTGTCGCCCGCCGTAACGGTGGCGCGCACGTCCTCCAGGTAGACCAGCTCCACTTTGTCCTTGATCGCCTCGACGAGCGGGCCGAGGCGGCCCTTCTCGATGAAGGCGCGGGAGGTGAGGATCTTCGTCACCTCCGCCGCCTTGCACGCCGACAGGATGTTGGCGGCGCCGGCGGAGAAGTTGATCATCGCCGGCACCCGGCCGGCCGAGGCCAGCGCGAAGAACGTCACCGCGGCGCCGTTGGCGTTCGGCAGCATCAGCCCAATGGCTTTGCCCTCCGAGACCATCGGCATCAGCTTGCGGGCGAGGATGTTGGCGCCCATCACCAGGCGCGAATAGGTCATCTTGCCCGAAACCGGGTCCTCCAAAGCCGTCCGGCGCCAGCCGAAGCGCTCGCCGGCCGCGATCAGTGCCGTCATCACGCTGCGGTCGATGTCGGTGGTGTCGAAGACCAACTCGGACATGATGCCGTAGAGCCCCGCACCCGCAGCCTGCCGCCGGGCCTTGCCTTTGAGGCTTGCGTCGACGGCGAGCTTGACCGGCGGCATCACCGTGACGACGACCTTGGGCCACCAGCGCCGTCTAACCTGGTCGCGTGACAGCCGCGAGAACACGGTCCGCTCCAAGCCCTCGATGCGGACGGGGACGACCATCGCTCCGGACTTGTCGGCGATCAGCCCCGCGCCGTCGTAGACCTTCATCAGGCTGCCGGTGACGGTGAGCCGCCCCTCGGGGAAGATGATCAGCGTCTCGCCGCCCTTTACCGCGTTGATCAGCTGGCGGGTGGCGAGCGGGCGGGTCGGGTCGAGCGGCATCGCCTTGGTGACCCGCAGGAACGGCTTCACCCACCAGCGCTGCGCGATGCCGTGGTCGACGGCGAAGACCGGCTCCTGGGCGAGCAGCGACAGGGCAAGCGGCGCGTCGAGGAACGAGACGTGGTTGAGGGCGACGATGCAGTTCGCCCCGGCCTTCTCGACGTTGTCGAGGCCGCGGACCTCGAGCCGGTAGAACGCCCGGAACAGGATCGAGAGGAAGTCGCGGAACGGGCTCGTCTCCAGCGTGACGAGGACGATCACGGCGACGACGAGGTTGAGCACGGCCACGAGCGCCAGCAGCGTCGCGCTGGAGAACCCGGCGCCCTGGAGGGCGGCCAGCGCCAGCGTGCCGCCGACCATGAAGGCCGCCGTCATCACGTTGACGGCGCCGATGATGCGGGCGCGCTTGTCCTTGTCGGTCCAGGCCTGCACCGCGGCGAACGACGGCACGATGTAGAGGCCGCCGGCCATGGCCAGCCCGAGGAAGTCGATCGCGACCCGCAGGCCCGAGCCGGTGCGCAGGAAGTCGGCGGCGCCGATCATCGCGCCGGTCTCCGGCGCGTGGTGGGCCACCGTCCAGGCGAGGTCGAGGCCGAACAGGCCCATCAGCAGCGCGCCGACGGGGGTCGGCAACAGCACGATCCGCCCGCTGCACAGCCACGAGGCGACGCCGGAACCGAGCGCGATGCCGACCGAGAACACGGCGAGCAGCAGCGTCACCACCGTCTCGGAGCCGTTGAAGTCGTGGCGGACCAGAAGCGGCAGCAGCGACAGCACGACGACGCCGACGAGCCAGAACCAGCTGACGATCACCGAGCCGCGCCACAGGCGGCGGTCGCCCCACAGGTCGCGCAGCAACGCCACGGTCGAGCGCGCGACGTTGCGGTCGACGTGCAGGTCGGGGGCGCCCTCGCCGGTCGCCGGGATGGCGCGGGCGGCGAGCCAGCACAGGACGGCGAAGGCCATGATCAGGCCACCGAAGACGAGGTGCGAGCCGCCCATGGCGCTGGCGAAGCCCGCCGCGATCGTGCCGAGCAGGATCGCGAGGAAGGTCGCGGCCTCGACGAGCGCGTTGCCGGCCGGCAGCTCCTCACGCTTCAGATGATCGGGGAGGATTCCGTACTTGATCGGCCCGAACAGCGCCGCGATGGTCCCGAACAGCCCGAGCGCCACGAACAGGATCGGCACCGAGGCGAGAAAGAAGCCGAGCACGGCGGTGCCGGCGGCGAAGATCTCCGCGAACTTCAGGCGCTTGGCGATGACCGCCTTGTCGTAGCGGTCGGCGAGCTCTCCGCCCAAGCCCGACAGGATGAAGAACGGGGCGATGAACACGGCGCTGGCCAACGTCACCAGGATGCCGGCGTCGGACTCGCCTGCCTGGTTGACCTTGAACAGGATCAGGAAGGCGAGCGCGTTCTTGAGGAAGTTGTCGTTGAACGCCGAAAAGAATTGGCACCAAAACAGCGGCGCGAAACGCCGGGCGGTCATCAGCGAACGGAACATGGCGGTCTCCCCGGCTGGGCCATGACTGGCTCAACCCGTGCGGTCGCGTCAAATCCCGGTCCTGCGCTGGCCGAGGACCGAAGTCCGCCGCGCCCCGCCACCGGAATTTGAACAACGTGCAAACTATGCAGTCTGCGGCTGCGCGCAAGCTTGTTCTTGCACGCCGTGCAATCTATCGCTCGATCCCGTGCGCGACCGCACGAGATGCAGCCGGGGCCATAGCGTGAAGACCGTTAAGAAGCGCGCCGCAGGCCCGCGCGGCGACCTCGACCGGGCCGGCTTCGTCGCTCTGGTCTGCGCGGCCGCAGAGGGCATCGTCCGGGACCAGGGCGTGCGCGCGCTGGGGATGCGTCCGCTCGCGACCGCCATCGGCTACGCGCCGAACTCGATCTACAACGCGGTCGGCGACCTCGACGCGGTGCTGCTGCGGGTGAACGCCCGCACCTTCGGCCGTCTGAAGGTCGCCCTCGAAGCCGCCATCGATCCCGAGGCGTCGCCGCGGGCGAACGCGGCGGCCCTGGCCGAGGCCTACCTCGGCTTCGTCGCCGCGGACCCGGCGGTCTGGAGCCTCGTCTCCGACCATGCGCCCGCGCGCGGCGCCGCGGTGCCGGACTGGTACTGGGAGGCGCTGGCGGGCGCCACCGATCTCGTCGACGCGACGCTGAAGCCGCTGCTTCCCGCCGCCGACGAGCGCGCCCGGGCGGTCGCCGCCCTGTGGGCCTCGCTCCACGGGCTCGCCTCGCTCTCCACCTCGGGCAAGCTCGGGGCGCTGACGGACGCGGCGCCCATCGACCTCGCCCGGATGCTCGTGGCCCGCTTCCTTGCGCCAGACGCCTGATTGACCGCTCCCGCGAAACCGGGTTGTTGAGCGGAAAGTCCCTGAGAGATCGAGCGAACCATGGTCCTGAAACGCGTGCCGACGACGCCGTTCTCCGATCAGAAACCCGGCACGTCGGGGTTGCGCAAGAAGGTCACGCACTTCCGGCAAGCCCACTACGTCGAGACCTTCGTCCAGGCGATCGTCCAGTCCGTCTCCGGCCGCGAGGGCGCGACCCTGGTCCTCGGCGGCGACGGCCGCTTCTTCAACCGCGCTGTGGTGCAGACCACCCTGAAGATCGCCGCCGCCAACGGGTTCGGGCGGGTGCTCGTCGGCCGGGGTGGCCTGCTCTCGACGCCGGCCGCCTCCTGCGTGATCCGTAAGCACGGGGCGATCGGCGGCATCATCCTCTCGGCGAGCCACAATCCCGGCGGCCCGGACGGCGATTTCGGCATCAAGTTCAACACCGCCAACGGTGGCCCGGCGCCCGAGGGCGTCACCGAGGCGATCTTCGAGGCCACGAAGACGCTGACGGAATACCGCATCGCCGACGTGCCCGACCTCGACCTCGACCAGGTCGGGACGACGCGGATCGGCGACATGGTCGTGGAGGTGATCGACCCGGTCGCCGACTACGCCGCGCTGATGGCCGCGCTGATCGACTTCGACGCGATCCGCCGCCTGTTCGCCTCCGGCTTTCGCATGCGCTTCGACGCCATGAGCGCGGTGACCGGCCCCTACGCCCACGCGATCCTCGAAGGCATGCTCGGCGCGGCCCCCGGCACGGTGGTCAACGGCGAGCCGAAGGAGGATTTCGGCGGGCACCACCCGGACCCGAACCCGGTCCACGCCCACGACCTCTACGACCTGATGCTCGGGGCCGACGCGCCGGATTTCGGCGCCGCATCGGACGGCGACGGCGACCGCAACATGATCGTCGCGCCGGGCCTGTTCGTCACCCCGAGCGACAGCCTCGCGATCCTTTCCGCGCACGCGACCTCGGCGCCGGGCTACGCCGCGGGCCTTGCCGGCATCGCCCGATCGATGCCGACCAGCCGCGCCGCCGACCGGGTCGCCGCGGCGCTGGGGATCGGCGCCTACGAGACGCCGACCGGTTGGAAGTTCTTCGGCACCCTGCTCGATGCCGGCCTGATCACCCTCTGCGGCGAGGAGAGCGCCGGCACGGGCTCGAACCACGTCCGCGAGAAGGACGGGCTTTGGGCGGTACTGCTCTGGCTCAACATCCTGGCGGTGACGGGCAAGCGCGCCGACGCCATCGTGCGCGAGCACTGGGCGCGCTTCGGGCGCGACTACTACACCCGCCACGATTACGAGGAGATCGCCTCCGACGCCGCCAACCGCCTGATAGACGGCCTGCGCGAAAAGCTCGCCGCCCTTCCGGGACGGCGGATCGGCGACTTCACGGTCTCGGCGGCGGACGACTTCCGCTACGTCGACCCGGTTGACGGCTCGGTGAGCGAGCGCCAGGGCGTCCGCGTGACCTTCGCGGAGGATGCCCGCATCGTCTACCGCCTGTCCGGCACCGGCACGGCGGGCGCGACGCTGCGCGTCTACATCGAGCGCTACGAGGCCGCGCCGGACCGGCTCGAGCGTCCGGTGGCGGAGGTGCTGGCCCCCCTGGTCGCTGTCGCCGGCGAACTCGCCGAGATCGCGGCGCTCACCGGCCGGGCCGAGCCGAGCGTGGTGACCTGAGGGGACCGCCCGACGGCGCAAACTACTGGTTGTCAGGCGCGGGACCGCCGCTTGGCATATTGTGTGCCTCTTCCCGGCGCATGCCTGCGCGGCACGGTGCAAGGAGGCTCCTCCTTGCCGCGGACACGGTAGGCCGACCGCTTGGCAGGCGGCGTCGCCGGGTCCTTCGACGCGCGGGCCGTTCCCGCCCCGCGATCGAAAAGTGCCCGATGGACAAGACTTCGCTCACGCGCCGCCACCTCATGCTCGGCAGCGCCGCCCTCGGTGCGCTCGCCGCCGGCTGGCCGCTCGCGGCGCCCGGCGCCCTCGCGCAAGGCGCACCGGCGCCGGCCGCAGGTGCGCCCTCCGGCAGCCTGACCTACGGCATCTCGATGTCGGACCTGCCGCTCACCACCGGCCAGCCGGACAAGGGCGCGGGCGGCTACCAATTCACGGGGCTGACCCTCTACGATCCGCTGATCGCCTGGGAGCTCGACGTCTCGGACCGTCCGGGCAAGATGGTGCCCGGCCTCGCGACCGCATGGGAGAGCGACCCGGCCGACCGCAGGAACTGGACGTTCCGCCTGCGCGATGGGGTCAAGTTCCACGACGGCTCGGCCTTCGACGCCGACGCGGTGATCTGGAACTTCGACAAGGTGCTCAACAAGGAGGCGCCGCACTTCGACCAGCGCCAGGCCGCCCAGGTGCGCCCGCGCCTGCCCGGCGTCGCGTCCTACAAGAAGCTCGACGCGATGACCGTGCAGGTCACCACCAAGACGGCCGACAGCCTGTTCCCGTACCAGATGCTGTGGTTCCTGATCTCGTCGCCGGCGCAGTTCGAAGCGGTCGGGCGCGACTGGTCGAAATTCGCGTTCCAGCCCTCCGGCACCGGCCCCTACAAGATCGGCGTGCTGCAGCCCCGCGTCCGCCTCGAACTGGTGGCGAACGAGGCCTACTGGAACCCCAAGCGCGCGCCGAAGCTCGCCAAGCTGACGCTGGCCTGCGTGCCGGAAGACCTCGCCCGGGTGAACGCGCTGCTCTCGGGCAACGTGGACCTGATCGAGCTGCCGGCGCCCGACGCCGTGCCGCGCCTCAAGGCCGCCGGCATGCGGATCGTCGGCAACGACACGCCGCACGTGTGGAACTACCACCTGTCGATGGTCGAGGGCTCGCCCTGGCGCGACATCCGCCTGCGCAAGGCCGCCAACCTCGCCGTCGACCGCGACGGCGTGGTCCAGCTGATGGGCGGCCTCGCCGCCCCGGCCGTCGGGCAGGTCCAGGCGTCGAGCCCGTGGTTCGGCAAGCCGACCTTCCAGATCAAGACCGACGTCGCGGCGGCCAAGACGCTCGTCGAGGAGGCCGGCTTCTCGGTGAAGAACCCGGTGAAGGCGACGATCCTGATTCCCACCGGCGGCACCGGGCAGATGCTGTCCCTGCCGATCAACGAGTTCATCCAGCAGAGCTGGGCCGAGATCGGCATCCAGGTGGAGTTCAAGACCGTCGAGCTGGAGGTCGCCTACACCGGCTGGCGCCAGGGCGCGGCCGACCCGAGCCAGAAGGGCATCTCGGCCGGAAACATCGCCTACGTCACCTCCGACCCGTTCTACGCGATCCTGCGCTTCTACGATTCGCGCCAGGTCGCGCCGAACGGGGTGAACTGGAGCCACTGGAAGAACGCCGAGGTCGACGCCCTCTGCGACAAGGTCAAGGCCAGCCTCGACCCGGCCGAGCAGGACAAGCTCCTGGCACGCATCCACGAGATCGTGGTCGACGAGGCGGTGCAGGTCTGGGTCGTGCACGATACCAACCCGCACGCGCTCTCGAAGAAGGTGAAGGGCTACACCCAGGCCCAGCACTGGTTCCAGGACCTGACGACCCTGGCGTGATCGGACGGCGCGGGTCTCCCCTCTCCCCGCACGCGGGGAGAGGCCCGGCCGCACCTCGTCGTGCAGCCGGGTAGCGAAGGCGAAGCCGCAGCGGCGGTGAGGGGGAGCGGCCGGAAAAGTCTTGACCGTTCGCGCCCCCTCGCCTTCGGCTGCCGCCTCGTTTTGCCGACGACGAGGTCGGCAAAGCCCTTTCCCCGCGTGCGGAGAGAGGGGATGCGCGGCTTTCTCTGCGGAGGTCCAATGCGAGGCCCGGCATATCCCAGGATATGCGTCGATCGGCGATCGCGCGATGCGAATGCCGCTGGCCCGCCTCCACCCCCTCAAAGCCGCTCGGCCTCCGCCGCCTCCCCCGCCAGCCGCACCAGCACCTGCCGCAGCCAGCGGTGGGCCGGGTCGTCGTCGTAGGAGGCGTGCCAGAGCATCGAGACGGCGACCTCTTCGAGCGCCACCGGCGCCGGGCTCACCGTCAGGCCGAGGGCGTCGGCGAAGTAGGTCGCGAGGCGCGCGTGCATCGTCGTGATCACCGGTGCGGCGCGCACCAGGAACGGCACCACCAGGAAGCGCGGCGTCGTGAGCGCGAGGGTGCGCGCCCGGCCGAGCTTGGCCAGCGCGTCGTCGACGACCCCGTGGGCGGTCTCGCGCAGGCTGGTGAGGACGTGCGGGAAGCGCAGGTAGTCGTCGAGCGAGATCGGCGGTACGAGCCCGACCTGGCCGGCGTCGAACAGGCAGACGTAGGTGTCGCGGTAGAGCAGCCGCTGCTTGTGGTGGGTCTGGCCCTCGAACCCGAAGCCGATGGCGAGGTCGACCCGGTCCGCGTCGAGCTCCTCCAGGATGTGCGTGCGATCGACCGAGCGCAGCAGCAGGCGGATGCCCGGCGCCTCCGCGCGCAGGTAACCGAGCAGCCGCGGCCCGAGCAGCACCTCGGTGCTGTCCGGCAGGCTCACGGTGAAGGTCCGCTCGGTCGTCGCCGGGTCGAACGCCGCCTCGCGGCGCACGATCGCCTGGATCTGTCGCAGGGCCGCGCGAACCGGCTCGGCGAGCGCCAGCGCGCGCGGGGTCGGGCGCATCCCGTCGGGGGCGCGGGTCAGCAGCTCGTCGTCGAACAGCCGGCGCAGGCGGGCGAGGCTCGAGCTCATCGCCGACTGGCCGACGCCGATCCGGGCCGCGGCGCGCGTCACGCTTCGCTCGGCCAGCATCGCGTCGAGGGCGACGAGGAGGTTCAGATCGACGCGGCTAAGATCGATATGATCGATAGTCATCAACGATACGATCGGTTTGATCCATGATGCACTGCAGAACATATTCGTGACCAAGGCAAGGGCATCAGGCCCTTCGCAGCACGAAAGTCACACGACCATGTTCACCAAGACCCGCAGCCGCACCGTCGCCCTCGCCGCGATCCTCGCCCTCTCCGCCGGCCTCGGCACGGCCGCCGCCGCCGCCGAGATCAAGCCGGCCCAGGCCGGCAGCGTCGACCTCGGCACGCTCTCGGGCGTCGCCTACTACACGGCCGAGGCGAAGGGCTACCGCGTCGTCGTCACCCTGGCGCCCCGGGCCGCCGCCCCGGCCGTCCGCTTCGAGACGGTGCTGGCCGACGACCAGAGCGTCACGCTCTCGACCCCCCGCCAGGCCGACGCGCCTGCCGAGACGATCGAGATCAGCCGCGCCGGCGACCGCATCCTGGTCCAGCCGTCCCGGACCAAGGCCGTGACGCTCGAGGCCGCGGCCGTCGATTGATCGCGCCCGGTATGCCCGGGCTCGCCGACCCTCCCGGTCTCTCGACGAGGCCGGGAGCAGGCGTTCGTCGCAAAGCCGCCCCGTCGGTCCGCATGCCCTCCAAGGCGCGGCCCAGCACCACGCGGACATGCTCGCGAAACACCCGCTCCGCGCCGGCAACTCGCAGCCCCTGCCTCGCACCTCGTCGGGTTCTTCCGGCGGGTTGATCTACCGCAGACTGATCGAAGGCTTCGGTGCGTTCAGGCGCGAGCGCATTACAGGTTGTCGAAACCCGTTCGACGAAGCTTGGCTTCGAGGCGTGCCGATCGCGTCGAGATCGATTTCCTCTGGATTGGAGGGGACAAAGCCAATCCGTAAAACCGTCATCGCTGACGCCGACTCATCGGCCGCGCATCGTGTTCGCGGTTTTCTATGGAAATGGCGCACCCGACACGATTCGAACGTGTGACCTTTGCCTTCGGAGGATTATCCTCATCCATTTACCAGGATCGGCTACAATTTACTTTTTCAAATAAGCGATTGTTTTTGAAGCAGTTTTGGTTTTCCGCTGATTGCCGTTCGTTTCCGACTTATTCCCAAAAGCCCCGTTCTGTGGTGACACTACGGTGACACCGACGCAGGACGACCAAAGGCATGCCGAAGCTGAGCAAAAGGACCGTCGATGCGGCCGTGCCGCGTGAAGTGCCATTTTTCGTGTGGTGCAGCGACCTGCCAGGCTTTGGCGTCCGTGTCTTCCCGAGCGGCCGACGGGTCTACTACGCGGACTATCGGACCAAGGGTGGCACGCGCCGCCGCATGTCGTTGGGCGCGCATGGCAAGATCACCGTCGACGAAGCCCGCAAGCTTGCAATCGTAACTCTAGGCGACGTAATCAAGGGCGAAGATCCTGCGAACGAACGCGCCACGCGTCGCGGTTCGATGACAGTGGCTGAACTCTGCGACGCCTATCTCGCGGCTGCCGACGCGGGCCTTATCATGGGCAAAGGCGGCGCGTCGAAGAAGGCCTCGACGCTCTACGTCGACCGTGGCCGCATCGAGCGGCATATCAAACCGCTGCTTGGCAAGCGCCTCGTCGTGGAACTGATCGCTTCGGACGTTCAGCGCTTTGTCCGCGATGTCCAGATCGGCAAGACGGCGGCCGTGGTCAAGACGGGTTTCCGGGGCAAGGCAGTGGTCGAGGGCGGCCCCGGCACTGCCGCACGTACCGTCGGGCTGCTCGGCGGAATTCTCAGTTATGCGGTGAGCGAAAACATCATCACCGCCAACCCAGCCACCGGAGTGAAGCGGCCTGCAGACCGGAAGCGCAAGCGCCGCCTCACTGCCGATGAGTACGCAGCGCTCGGCCGCGTTCTAGCCGCAGCGGAAGCGACCCAGGCAGAGCGCTGGCAAGCTGTGGCTGGCGTTCGGCTACTAGCGCTCACTGGTTGCCGCTTGAGCGAGATCGTACGTTTGCTGTGGGTCGAGGTAGACCGTGGCGAGCTGTGTTTACGGCTGGAGGATACCAAGGAAGGCGCTTCCGTTCGCCCGATCGGCAGGGCGGTGTTGGCTATCCTCGACGGCTTGGACCGTACCGCCGGATCGACCTACGCCCTCCCCGCTTCTCGGGGCTCAGGAGCGTTCGTGAGCCTCGACGATGCTTTAGAGCGGATCACGGTCCGCGCCGGATTGGAAGGCGTCACAGCGCATACGCTGCGGCACTCGTTCGCCAGCGTGGCCGGCGATCTCGGCTACAGCGACAGCACGATCGGCGCGATGCTCGGGCACGCTGGTAGCACCGTGACGAGCCGGTATGTGCACCACCTCGACGCGGTGCTGGTTGCTGCGGCCGATCGGGTCTCTGAGGCTATTGCTGCGGCGTTAGAAGACGCTGCAGACGGTATGGCTGAACAGGAGGCTGCGGAATGACCGGCAACATTAAGCTTACCCCGCCCTCCGCTCGATGGAGTATCGTACAGGCGCTTTCTTGGGTGCTGTCGCGAGACGAGGCCTTCGTGAAAGCAATCGGCTCTGCTCAAGATCCGCCAACCTCATACACGCATCTGAGCGTGATGATGCGAGCTGCTGGATTTAAAGTCGATAAGCTTGGCCAATTTGAGCGCGAGCTTATTGCCGGTATCGCGAACGGCGACGTGAAGGCTGACGGTGAACCAGGCCGTGATTATGAATCCAGACGGGACCGGCGTGGAATCGGGTCCGTTGCCCGAGGATCGCACATCGATTTTATCAGTCAATGCGAAGGCGACGGGTTCTTCCTTGAGCCTCAGACTGAGCAACAAAGCCGCTGGTATGAAGTCGAAATTGACTCCTCTACACTTTGTATCTTTTTCCCAACCCTAGTAGCTGCTCGGACGCGCAATCGGGGTGGTAGGCCAAAGAAGTTTGATTGGGATGCAATCAAGGCTCACGTAATGAAAGAGCTAGCTTACCACGACATGCCATCGATCGATGATCGAGAGTGGATGACGAAAGCCGATGTGGTGCGGAGCGCGCTCACGTATTGCCAGAAAGCGTTCCGCAGCGAGCCGGGCGAATCAACTATGAAGGGATACGTCGCGCTTTGGCTTCGTGAGTTCCAAACCAGGGCTGGCAACTAGGTTTCTAACCGTTTTCAGCCTTTCCGGCCGACAGTAGCCGACGCATCCCACAGATTCCTCTTGGCAGCCCGGCGCTTGGCCGGCCTTACCAGCCGCGAGGAACCTATGAGACAGGAGCATCGAGAGGTGCAGTACGTCGGCCCGATGGTCAGCCCCCATTGAAGTGGTCCGCCCTTTGGTATGGCTTTTGAGCCTGGAGGACGGACGAGATGGCAAAACACCCGAAGCCCGAGGAGATCGTCGCGAAGCTCCGTCAGGCGGACGTGCTGATCTCACAGGGCCAGAGCGTGGCCGATGCAATCCGCGCGCTCGGTGTGAGTTCGGTGACGTACTACCGGTGGCGGCGTGA
>NZ_VRUT01000108.1:0-16656 GCF_008039465.1 Methylobacterium sp. WL120
CGCCTGGATCGCCGTCGCCGACCCACGCCGGGCGCTGGCGCTCGCCGCCGCGCGCCTGTCCGGGCGCCAGCCCGCGACCATCGTCGCGGTGACCGGCACCGCGGGCAAGAGCTCGGTCGCCGACTTCGTCCGCCAGATCCTGTCGCGGATCGGGCGCGCGTCCGCCAGCGTCGGCACCGTCGGCATCGTCACCGACCGTGGCGCCGCCTACGGCTCGCTGACGACGCCCGACCCGGTGACGCTGCATGCGACGCTGGCGCGGCTCGCCGACGACGGCATCACGGACCTCGCGATGGAGGCCTCCTCGCACGGCATTGAGCAGCGCCGCCTCGACGGCGTGCAACTCGCCGCCGCCGGCTTCACCAACCTCGGGCGCGACCACCTCGACTACCACGCGACCATCGAGGACTACCTCGCGGCCAAGCTGCGCCTGTTCACGACGCTCCTGCCAGAGGGGGCGCCCGCGATCGTCAACGCCGACGGCGCCTACGCCGACCGTGTCATCGCGGTCGCGACCGCGGCCGGCCACGACGTCCGCACCACCGGCCGCGCCGGCTCCGAGATCCGCCTGCGCGACGCCCGCACCGAGGGCTTCGCGCAGGTGCTCGACCTCGACGGCCGCCACGGCCCGCGCCGGGTCCGCCTGCCGCTGGTCGGCGGGTTCCAGGTGGAGAACGCGCTCGTCGCCGCCGGCCTCGTTCTCGCCACGCCCGCCGGCGCAGCCGACCCCGACGGCGTGTTCGCGGCGCTCGAACACCTCGTCGGCGTGCCCGGCCGCATGGAGCGCGTCGGCGAGGCCGACGGCGCGTTGTGCCTCGTCGACTACGCTCACAAGCCGGAGGCGCTGGAGGGCGTCCTCGTCGCTCTGCGCCCCTTCGCCTCCGGGCGCCTCGTCGTGGTCTTCGGCTGCGGCGGCGACCGCGACCGCGGCAAGCGCCCGATCATGGGGGCGATCGCCGCGCGCCTCGCCGACGCGGTCATCGTCACCGACGACAACCCGCGCTCCGAGGAACCCGCCGCGATCCGCGCCGCCATCCTCGCCGAGGCGCCGGGCGCCACCGAGATCGGCGACCGCGCCGAGGCGATCCGCACGGCGGTGCGCGGGCTCGGACCCGGCGACGTGCTCGTGGTCGCCGGCAAGGGCCACGAAACCGGCCAGATCGTGGGCGACCGGGTGCTGCCGTTCTCGGACCACGCGGTCCTGAGGGCGGCGATCGACGAGTTTTCGCGATGAACGCGTCTTCCCCGAAGCACGACGAAGTCCGCGCCTCTCCCTTCCCCGCAGAGGGGGAGGGGGCTTCGCGTCCGCGCACCGTCAGACCGGAGGCCGCATGAGCCCGAACGCCAAGCCGCTCTGGACGGCGGCCGAACTCGAGGCCGCCACCGGGGGCACGCTTCACGGGTCACGCGGCGCCGTCGCCGGCGCCTCGATCGACACCCGCACGCTGCAGCCCGGCGACCTGTTCTTCGCGATCAGGGGCGAGGCCCGCGACGGGCACGACTTCGTCCGCGCCGCCCTGGACAAGGGGGCGGGCGCGGCCGTGGTCGCCGCCGACCGCGCGGCGTCGTTCGACGGCCCGGTCCTGGCCGTGCCCGGCGACGGGCCCGATCCGGTCCTCGACGCGATGACGCGCCTCGGCAAGGCGGCGCGCGACCGCACCGCGGCCCAGGTCGTGGCGGTGACCGGCTCGGTCGGCAAGACCGGCACCAAGGAGGCCCTGCGCCACGTGCTGTCGGCGCAAGGGCAGACCCACGCCTCCGTCGCCTCGTACAACAACCACTGGGGCGTGCCGCTGACGCTGGCGCGGATGCCGGCCGACACCCGCTTCGGCGTGTTCGAGGTCGGCATGAACCACCCGCGCGAGATCGTGCCGCTGGTGGCCCAGGTCCGCCCCGAGGTGGCCCTCGTCACCACCGTCGAGCCGGTCCACATCGAGCACTTCGCCTCGGTGTCGGCGATCGCCGACGCCAAGGGCGAGATCTTCTCAGGGCTCGCGCCCGGCGGCGTCGCGGTGATCAACCGCGACAACCCGAGCTTCGCGCGCCTGCACGCCCACGCGCTCGCCTCGCGGGCCGGCCGCATCGTCACCTTCGGCGAGCACGCGGAGGCCGACGTGCGCGCCAGGCGCATCGTGCTGCGCCCCGATCTCTCCGTGGTCGACGCCGTGGTGATGGGCCAGCCGGTGACCTACCAGCTCGGCACGCCGGGCCGGCACACGGCGATGAACTCGCTCGGCGTAATGGCGGTGGTCCACAGCCTCGGCGCGGATCTGGCCCGCGCCGCCCTGTCGCTCGCGGCGCTGCGCCCGCCGGCCGGGCGCGGCGAACGCACCGCCCTCCAGATCCGCGACGGCGAGGCCTTCCTCGTCGACGAGAGCTACAACGCCAACCCGGCCTCGGTGCGCGCCGCGCTGTCCACGCTGGCCGCGATCGAGACCGGGCCGCGCGGGCGCCGCATCGCCGTGCTCGGCGACATGCTGGAGCTCGGGCCGACCTCGGACGCCCACCACCGCGACCTCGCCGGCGCGGTCGCCGACCACGCGGTCGACCTCGTCTTCACCGCCGGCACGCTGATGAACCACCTGTTCGAGGCGCTCCCGGTCTCGCGCCGGGGCGTCGCCGCCGCGACTTCGGCCGACCTCGTCGAGCCGCTGGCCGCGATCCTGCGGCCGGGCGACGCCGTGATGGTCAAGGGCTCGAACAGTATTCGCATGGGCCGGATTGTCGAGGCGCTCAAAGCCCGCTACGCGAACCACCCGGCGCGCCGCGACGCGCCGGCCCCGACCGCCGGGCCGTGACCGGCATCTGATCGTCCGCCGAGGCGCCGGGACCGTTCGCGTCCCGCCGGCGCCCTTCTTCGTGTGAGCCAAGCCGCCGAGCCCCCGGATGCTGTATCTCCTGTCGGACCTGAGCGGCACGCTCTCGGCCTTCAACGTCTTCCGCTACATCACCTTCCGCACGGGAGGCGCGCTGTTCACGGCGGGCCTGTTCGTGTTCTGGTTCGGGCCGCTGATCATCTCGCTGCTGCGCCTGCGCCAGGGCAAGGGCCAGCCGATCCGCGAGGACGGGCCGCAGACCCACCTGCTGACCAAGCGCGGCACGCCGACCATGGGCGGCCTGATGATCCTGGCCGGCGCCATCGTCGCGATCCTGCTCTGGGCCAACCCGCGCAACCACTACGTCTGGATCACGCTCACCGTGACGCTGGGCTTCGGCGCGATCGGCTTCTACGACGACTACCTCAAGGTGACGAAGCAGTCGCACAAGGGCTTCTCGGGCAAGCTCCGCCTCGGGCTCGAGGCCCTGATCGCGATCACGGCCTGCTACGCGATCTCGTACTTCTCGCCGTCCACGCTGCAGAACCAGCTCGCCTTCCCGGTGTTCAAGGACGCGCTCTTGAACCTCGGCTGGTTCTACGTGCTGTTCGGCGGCTTCGTCATCGTCGGCGCCGGCAACGCGGTGAACATGACCGACGGCCTCGACGGGCTCGCCATCGTCCCCGTGATGATCGCCTGCGGCACCTTCGGCGTCATCGCCTACCTCGTCGGCAACTCGTTCACCGCGAGCTACCTTCAGGTGAACTACGTGCGCGACACCGGCGAGCTCGCGGTGGTGGCCGGCGCGGTGATCGGGGCGGGCTTAGGCTTCCTCTGGTTCAACGCGCCGCCGGCGCAGATCTTCATGGGCGACACCGGGTCGCTGGCGCTCGGCGGCCTGCTCGGCGTCGTCGCGGTAGCGACCAAGCACGAGATCGTCCTGGCGATCGTCGGCGGCCTGTTCGTCCTCGAGATCATGTCGGTGATCATCCAGGTCGCGTCGTTCAAGCTGACGGGCAAGCGCGTCTTCCGCATGGCGCCGATCCACCACCACTTCGAGCAGAAGGGCTGGAAGGAGCCGCAGGTCGTGATCCGCTTCTGGATCATCGCCGTGATCCTGGCGCTCGCCGGCCTGGCCACGCTCAAGCTGCGGTGACCTGTGGTAGAAGTCGGCTCCGCAACGCCACTCCCACCCCGACCCTCGTCCTGAGGTGCGCACGCGAAGCGGGCGCCTCGAAGGAGCCCTCCAGAAACTTCGGTGCGGTCTGGAGGGCTCCTTCGAGGCCCGCTGACGCGGGCACCTCAGGATGAGGGGGAGGGTTGGGACGAGCCCCGATCGCCGACCGGTTCCGAGTTTCCGATGACCCCAATCACCACCTTCGCCGGCCGCGCGGTCGCCTTGTTCGGCCTCGGCGCCTCCGGCCTCACCACCGCGCTCGCCCTGAAGGCCGGCGGCGCGCAGGTCGTCGCCTGGGACGACAACGCCGACGGCGTGACGAAGGCGGCCGGGCAGGGGATCGAGACCGCGGACCTGCGCGGGGCCGACTGGTCGGGCTTTTCGGCGCTCATCCTCTCGCCCGGCGTGCCGCTGACCCATCCGGCGCCGCACTGGACCGTCGCGCTCGCCAAGGCGGCCGGCATCGAGGTCGTCGGCGACATCGAGCTGTTCTGCCGCGAGCGGCGCGCGCTCGCGCCGGGGGCGCCGTTCGTCGCGATCACCGGCACCAACGGCAAGTCGACCACCACGGCGCTGATCGCCCACATCCTGCGCACTGCCGGCCGCGACGTGCAGATGGGCGGCAACATCGGCACCGCGATCCTCTCGCTCGAGCCGCCGGCAGCGAATCGCATCCACGTGGTCGAGCTGTCCTCGTTCCAGATCGACCTGACGCCCTCGCTCGATCCGAGCGTCGGCGTGCTCCTCAACATCACGCCCGACCACCTCGACCGCCACGGCACCTTCGCGCAATACGCCGCGATCAAGGAGCGGCTGATCCAGGGCTCGGACCAGGCCGTCGTCGGGATCGACGACGGGCCGAGCCGCGCCATCGCCGACCGGTTCGCCGAAGGCGGCGCCGACCGGTCGACCCGCATCCACGTGCCGCGCGACGCCGCGCTCACCGCCGACGCCGTCACCGTGCGCGACGGGATCGTCTCGGACCGCGACGGCGCGCCGCTCGCCGACGTGTCGGCGATCCGGTCGCTGCGCGGCGCGCACAACTGGCAGAACGCGGCCGTGGCCGTGGCGGTCGCCCGCACCCTCGGGCTTGCGGCCGACGCGATCCAGGCCGGGCTCGCGAGCTTTCCCGGCCTGCCGCACCGGATGGAGGAGGTTCGGGTCCGCGGGCCGGTGCTGTTCGTCAACGATTCGAAGGCGACCAACGCCGACTCGACCGAGAAGGCGCTGACCGCCTTCCGCGACATCCACTGGATCCTCGGCGGCAAGGCGAAGGACGGCGGGATCTTCCCGCTCGTCCCGTATTTCGAGCGCATCGCCCACGCCTACCTGATCGGCGCGGCCTCCGACGCCTTCGCCGCCACCCTGGAGGGCGCCGTGCCCTACACCCGCTGCGAGACCCTGGACGTCGCCGTGAAGGCGGCAGCCGAGGGCGCGGCGGCGTCGGGTGCGCCCGAGCCGGTGGTGCTGCTCTCGCCGGCCTGCGCCTCCTACGACCAGTTCCGCAGCTTCGAGCAGCGCGGCGACGTGTTCCGAGAGCTCGTGCGCGCGCTGCCCTGAGCCGCCGCTTCGAGGCGCGCCAGCTCGCTGCGCGCCTCGTGCCGGACGTGGCCCTACCGGGCCAGCACGCTGGCCGCCTCGCGCGTCGTCGTGACCGCCACGGAGACCTCCGTCACCGACGCCGAGATCGTGCTGATGTTGGCGGTGATCGCCGCCACGGCCTGGGCCGCGGCCTGCATGTTCTGCGACAGGTCGCGCGTGACGATGCTCTGCTCCTCGACCGCGCTCGCCGTCGCCACGACGTTCTCGCGCATGATGTCGACCGAGCCGCTGATCGAATCCAGCGCGCCGACCACCTCGCTCGACAGGCCCTGCAGGCCGTTGATCTCGGCACCGATCTGCTCCGTCGCGCGGGCGGCCTGGTTGGCGAGGTTCTTGACCTCGTTCGCGACGACCGCGAAGCCGCGTCCGGCTTCTCCGGCGCGCGCCGCCTCGATGGTGGCGTTGAGCGCGAGCAGGTTGATCTGCGCGGCGATCGACTGGATCAGGCCGACGATGCCGGTCATCGACCCGGCAGCCTCCGTGAGGCGCTGGGTGAACCCGCCGGCCGCCTGGACCCGCTCGAAGGCGGCGTCGGTCGCGCTGCGCGAATGTCCCATGCTCTGGGAGATCTCGGCGACGGAGGCGGCCAACTCCTCAGACGCCGCCGCCATCATCGCCACGTTGCTCGAGGTCGTCTCCGCGGCGGCGAAGGCCGCGCCGGACCCGTCCGCCGAGCGGCCGATCGCCTGGTCGATCTCGGTGAAGTTGCGCTCGATCAGCCGGCGAAGGTTGGCCAGCAGCATGACCTGGTCGGTGACGTCGGTGGCGAACTTCACGACCTTGTAGGGGCGGTTCGCGGCGTCGAAGATCGGATTGTAGGTCGCCTGGATCCAGACCTCGCGCCCGCCCTTCGCGATGCGCTTGTACTGCGCCGCCTGGTACTCCCCACGCTTCAACGCCGCCCAGAACGCCGCGTACTCGGCGCTCTGCCGGTAAGCCGGCTCGACGAACATGCTGTGCGGGCGCCCGCGAACCTCCGACAGGTCGTAGCCCACCACTGCGAGGAAGTTCGCGTTGGCATCGAGGATGGTGCCGTCGAGATCGAAGGCGATCACCCCTTGCGCCTTGTCGATCGCCGCGATCTGGCCCGCCCGGTCGGCATCCTCGGCCTTCTGGCGCGTGATGTCGGTGGCGAACTTCACAACCTTGTAGGGCTTGCCGTCCCGCCCGATCATCGGGTTGTAGGAGGCCTCGATCCAGAGGTCGCGGCCGCCCTTCGCCGTCCGCCGGAACTGGCCTGCGCTGAACGCGCCGGTGCGCAGTCGATCCCAGAACGCCTTGTACTCCGCCGAGTCCCGGTACTGCGGGTCGACCAGCATCGCATGCGGCTGCCCGACGAGTTCGGGAAGCGTGTAGCCGACGGCCGCGAGGAAGTTCGCGTTGGCGTCGAGGATTCGGCCCGACAGGTCGAACTCGATCACCCCCTGGACGCGGTCGAGGGCGGCGAGCTTGGCGGCGGCTTCGACGGTCTTGCGTGCGGCGAACATGGGCGGATCGTCCCGGCGTGGCGACTCGGAAGGAGGCGCTGTCGTGAGTGCAATTCAAGATTGCAATTTCGCCGTTAATATTTCGTATTCACTACGGATCGGCTGGCGGGCCGGGCCGCCTGGCGGGTTTGGCAAGGATGCCTTTACCATTCGCGGACAGGATCGCTCCCGACCGTCGCGTGCTCCTGCGCGACCGCTCGAAGGTCGTCGCACGCCCATGATGTCCCGCGCGGAACGCACGCCCCTGACCGACTGGTGGTGGACGGTCGACCGTGGCCTGCTCGCGGCCTTGGCCGCCCTGATGGTCGCCGGCCTGGTCTTCCTGATGGGCGGCGGCCCGCCGGTGGCCGAGCGCATCGGCCTGCCGACCTTCTACTTCCTCAACCGCCAGGCGATGTACCTCGCCCCGACGATCGGGTTGATCTGCGCCGTGTCGTTCCTGAGCCTGCGCGGCATCCGCCGGCTCGCGCTCGGCACCTGGCTCGTCGGCGTCGCCCTGTGCCTGCTCGCCGGCAAGTTCGGCCCGGAGATCAAGGGTGCCCACCGCTGGATCCAGTTCGGCTCGTTCGGCCTGCAGCCCTCGGAGTTCGTGAAGCCCGCCTTCGTCATCGTCGCCGCCTGGGCGTTCTCGGAAGGCGCGCAGCGCCGCGACATGCCGGGCGGCTTCCTCGCGATCCTGCTCCTGCCGATCACCATCGTGCCGCTGCTGCTGCAGCCCGATTTCGGGCAGACGATGCTGATCACGCTGGTGTGGTGCGCCCTGTTCTTCGTGGCCGGCCTGCACCTGATCTGGGTGGCGGTGCTCGGCGTCCTCGGCCTGACCGGGGTGTTTGCCGCCTACACGTTCTTCCACCACGTGCGCGAGCGCTTCAACCGCTTCCTCGACAAGGATTCTGGCGACAGCTTCCAGACCTTCTGGTCGCAGGAATCGTTCCGCTCCGGCGGGTGGTTCGGCACCGGCCCGGGAGAGGGGATCGCCAAGCGCCACCTGCCCGACGCGCATACCGACTTCATCTTCTCGGTGACCGGCGAGGAATTCGGCGTCCTGGTCTGCCTCTGCCTCGTCGCTTTGTTCGCCTACATCGTGCTGCGAGGGCTCAAGCTCGCGCGCCGCACCGACGACACCTTCTCGAGGCTCGCCATCACCGGTCTGATCACCCTCTTCGGCCTCCAGGCCTGCATCAACATGGCGGTGAACACCCAGCTCATGCCGGCCAAGGGCATGACGCTGCCGTTCGTCTCCTACGGCGGCTCGTCGCTGATCTCGCTGGCGCTGGGCATGGGCTTCCTCGTGGCCCTCACCCGCAAGCGCCCGCGCACCACGATGCTGAGCCAGAAGCCTCCCGGCACCGCGCCGGCCACCGTCGCCGGGGTGATGCGGTGACGGTGTTCACGCCGACCATCCTGCTCTGCGCCGGCGGCACCGGCGGCCACCTGTTCCCGGCCGAGAGCCTCGCCCACGCGCTCCGCGCCCGCGGCATCCGCGTGGTGCTCGCCACCGACGCGCGGGTCGATTCCATCGCGGGCGGCTTCCCGGCCTCCGAGGTCGTCACGATCACCTCGGCGACGCCGTCGGGCCGCTCGATGCTGCGCCGGGCCGGCGCGGTGCTGACGCTGGGCCGCGGCTTCGCGGAGGCCGCCAAGGCGGTCAAGCGCATCAACCCGGCGGCGATCGTCGGCTTCGGCGGCTACCCGACCGTGCCGCCGATGCTCGCCGGGCAGATCCTGCGGGTGCCGACCATCATCCACGAGCAGAACGCGGTGATGGGCCGGGCCAACGCCTTCCTGGCGCGCGGCGCCCGCACCATCGCCACCGGCTTCAAGGAGGTCCGCGGCGTCCCCGACAAGGCGCGCGCGCCGCGCATCCACACCGGCAACCCGCTGCGCCCGGCGGTGATCGAGGCTGCCAAGGTCGCCTACCCGCCGCTCGGGCCGACGGACGTCCTGCATCTCCTCGTCTTCGGCGGAAGCCAGGGCGCGCGGGTGATGGGCGAGGTCGTGCCGAAGGCCCTGGCGCAGCTGCCGGCTGCCTTACGCGCCCGCCTCCACCTCGTGCAGCAGGTCCGCCCCGAGGACCTGACCGCGGTGCAGAACGACTACCTCGCCATGGGGCTCGCCGGCCTCGAGGCGGCGCCGTTCTTCAAGGACCTGCCGGGGCGGATGGCGGCGAGCCACCTCGTGGTCGCGCGCTCGGGCGCCTCGACGGTCTCGGAGCTCGCCGCCATCGGCCGCCCGTCGATCCTCGTGCCGCTGCCCGGAGCCCTCGACCAGGACCAGGCGGCCAACGCGGCGACGCTCGCCAAGATCGGCGCGGCGCTGGCGATGGCCCAGACCGCGTTCACGCCGGACCGCCTCACCGCGGAACTCGTCGACGCGTTCGAGAATCCTCAAAAATTGACCGCGGCGGCCGACGCGGCGAAAAGCGCCGGCATCCACGACGCCGCCGAGCGGCTCGCCACGGTGGTCGTCGACACGGCCGCCCGCACCTGAGTCTTCCGGGACGCACGCCTCGGCGCAGTCCCGCCATCGAACGGTTCTTCCTATGAAACGGTTCTTGCCATGAAGCTGCCCGACAAGCTCGGTCCCATCCACTTCATCGGCATCGGCGGCATCGGCATGTCCGGCATCGCCGAGGTGATGCACAACCTCGGCTACACGGTTCAGGGCTCCGACGCCTCCGACAACGCCAACGTGCGGCGGCTTGCCGACAAGGGCATGAAGACCTTCGTCGGCCACGCCGCCGGCAACGTCGAGAATGCCGGCCTCGTCGTCGTCTCCACCGCGATCCAGCGCGACAACCCCGAGCTGATGGCCGCCCGCGAGGCCCGGCTCCCGGTGGTGCGCCGCGCCGAGATGCTGGCCGAGCTGATGCGCTTCAAGTCCTGCGTCGCCATCGCCGGCACCCACGGCAAGACCACGACGACCTCCCTCGTCGCGACGCTGCTCGACGCCGGCGCCATGGACCCGACGGTCATCAACGGCGGCATCATCAACGCCTACGGCACCAACGCCCGCATGGGCGAGGGGGAGTGGATGGTGGTGGAGGCCGACGAATCCGACGGCACCTTCCTCAAGCTGCCGGCGGACGTCGCCATCGTCACCAACATCGACCCCGAGCACCTCGACCATTTCGGCTCGTTCGACGCGGTGAAGGACGCCTTCCGGCGCTTCATCGACAACATCCCGTTCTACGGCTTCGCGGTGATGTGCATCGACCATCCCGTGGTCCAGGACATGGTCGGCCACATCGAGGACCGGCGCATCATCACCTACGGCGAGAACCCGCAGGCCGACGTGCGCCTGATCGACGTGGACCTCCGCGGCGGCCAGAGCCGCTTCCGCGTGATGATCCGCGACCGCCGCCCCGGCTTCCGCATGGAGATGGAAGACCTCGTCCTGCCGATGCCGGGCAAGCACAACGCGCTCAACGCCACCGCGGCGCTGGCCGTCGCCCACGAGCTGGGCGTGTCCCCGGAGGCGATCCGCAAGGCGCTCGCGGGCTTCGGCGGCGTCAAGCGCCGCTTCACCCGCACCGGCGAGTGGAACGGCGCGCAGATCTTCGACGATTACGGGCACCATCCGGTGGAGATCAAGGCGGTGCTCAAGGCCGCCCGCGCCTCCACCGAGGCCAAGGTGATCGCGATCGTGCAGCCGCACCGCTACTCGCGCCTCGCCTCGCTGTTCGACGACTTCTGCACCTGCTTCAACGACGCCGACACGGTCATCGTCGCCCCGGTCTACGCCGCAGGCGAGACGCCGATCGAGGGCATCGACCGCGACGGCCTCGTCGCCGGCCTGCGCTCCCGCGGCCACCGCGACGCGCAGGCGCTGGAGCGTCCGGAAGACCTCGCCGGCATGGTCGCCGCGCACGCGATGCCCGGCGACTACGTCGTCTGCCTCGGCGCCGGCAACATCACGCAATGGGCCTACGCCCTGCCGGCGGAGCTGGCGGCGCTGAAGCCGTGACTGTCGCCTTCCCCGACATCACGCCCGCGATCCGCGCCGGCGCGCCGAACCTGCGCGGTCGGCTGCTGGCGAACCCGTCGCTGGCCGACCTGACGTGGTTCCGCGTCGGCGGGCCGGCGCAGGCGCTGTTCACGCCCGCCGACGAGGAGGACCTGGCTCACCTCCTGGCCGGGCTCGACCCCGAGATCCCGGTGACGGTGATCGGGCTCGGCTCGAACCTGATCGTGCGCGACGGCGGCATCCCCGGGGTCACGATCCGGCTCGGCGGCAAGGCCTTCGGGGCGGTGGAGATCGACGGCGACACCTTGCGCGCCGGCACCGCCGTGCCCGACATGCGGCTGGCGAAGGCCGCGGCCGAAGCCTCGCTCGACGGGCTCGCCTTCTTCCGCGGCATCCCGGGCTCGGTCGGCGGGGCGCTGCGCATGAACGCCGGCGCCCATGGCGGCGAGACCACCGACGTGCTCGTCGAGGCCCGCGGCGTCGACAGGCGCGGCGCGCTTCGCCGCTTCACCCACGAGGCGATGGGCTTCACCTACCGTCATTCGGCGGCGCCCGAGGACGTGATCTTCACGAGCGCGCTGTTCCGCGGCCGCCCCGGCGACCGCGCTGCGATCGAGGCGGAGATGGCGCGGGTGACCGAGGCCCGCGAGGCGGCCCAGCCGATCCGCGAGCGCACCGGCGGCTCGACCTTCAAGAACCCGCCGGGCGGCAAGGCGTGGCAGCTCGTCGACGCCGCCGGCTGCCGCGGGCTGACGCGGGGCGGCGCCCAGGTCAGCGAGATGCACTGCAACTTCCTGATCAACCGCGACGGCGCCACGGCGGCCGACATCGAGGGGCTCGGCGAAGAGGTGCGGCGGCGGGTGCACGAGACCAGCGGGGTCGCGCTGCACTGGGAGATCAAGCGGATCGGCGTCTCCGCCGACGGCTCGACGCCGACCTTCACCTGAGATCCGTTCGTCTTCCTTCGATACGCGCCACGGAGCCGCCCATGTCCAAGCACGTCGCCGTCCTGATGGGGGGCACCTCGTCCGAGCGCGAGGTCTCGCTGAACTCCGGCACCGCCTGCGCCGACGCGCTGGAGGGCGAGGGCTACCGCGTCACCCGCGTCGACGTCGGGGCCGACGTCGCCGCCGTGCTGTCGGAGCTTCGGCCGGACGCCGCCTTCAACGCGCTGCACGGGCCGGCGGGCGAGGACGGCACGATCCAGGGGCTGCTTGAGATCCTGCGCATTCCCTACACGCATTCCGGCGTGCTGGCTTCGGCGCTCGCCATGCACAAGGAGCGGGCGAAGGTCGTGATGCGGGCGGCCGGCGTCAGCGTTCCGGAGGGCCGGGTCGTTAACCGGCATGATGCCGCGAAGTCACACCCGATCGCGCCGCCCTACGTCGTCAAACCGGTCTCCGAAGGCTCGTCGATGGGCGTCATCATCGTGCGCGACGGGCGCTCGCATCCGCCCCAGATCCTGACCTCCGAGGAGTGGGTCTTCGGGGAGGACGTCCTTGTGGAGACTTACGTTGCGGGCCGCGAGCTCACCTGCGCGGTGATGGGCGACCGGGCGCTCGGCGTCATCGAGATCAAGGCCGCGTCGGGGGGGTGGTACGACTACGACGCCAAGTACGCGCCGGGGGGCTCGATCCACGTCCTGCCGGCCGAACTTAAACCAAATGTTTACCAGCGTGTCCAAGAGTTGTCGTTAACGGCGCATCAAGCACTGGGCTGCCGGGGCGTCAGCCGTGCCGACCTTCGCTACGACGACACACCGGGTGGCACCGGTGCCCTCGTCGTCCTGGAGGTCAACACGCAACCCGGCATGACCCAGACCAGCCTTGTGCCGGACATGGCCGCCCATGCTGGGTATCGTTTCGGTGAGTTCGTACGATGGATGGTGGAGGACGCGTCTCTGGGCCGCTGAGCCCCGCTGGGTTTCCCGGCGCGACCGGTCCTGCCGCGCGCTTCGCTGGGCAGGGCTTGGCCGGGCAGGGCCTGGCCGGTAGCGTCCTCTCCCGGCTTCCGCGCTTCCTGCGCCGGTCCGATTCCCTGCGCCGCGGTCGGCCCGGACCGTCGATGGCCGAGCGCCTGCCGCGCGGCGTCGGCGCCCTCGGCCTCAGCACGGCCTTCGGCGCGCTGGCGCTCGCCGGCTTCGTCGCCAGCGGCCGCTACGACGCCTTCGTCGCCGAGAACGGCCGCCCCTTCGACATCCTCGCGCGCATCGCCGGCTTCGGCGTCGAGCGCGTCACCATCTCGGGCATCTCCCGGATGTACGAGCGCGAGGTGCTCGCCGCCGCCGGCATCGACTGGCGCGCGTCCGTTCCCTTCCTTGACGTCGCCGAGGTGCGCGCCCGCCTGCTGCGGGTGCCGTTGATCGCCTCCGTCTCGGTGCGCAAGATCTATCCCCGCGAGATCGTCATCAACCAGGTCGAGCGCGAGCCGGCCGCCCTTTGGCAGATGAACGGCGAGATCAGCGTCATCGCCGCCGACGGCACGATCATCGATACGATGCGCGACGACCGCTATGCGACGTTGCCGCTCGTCGTCGGCGACGACGCCAACACCAAGCTCGGCGAGTATCTCGCCCTGGTCGCCGCGGCCGGCCCGCTGGCCGACCGCATCCGCGCCGGCACCTACGTCTCGGGCCGGCGCTGGACGCTGAAGCTCGACGGCGTCGACATCCGCCTGCCGGAGGTCGAGCCCGGCGCCGCGCTGGCGCGCCTCGTCGAGCTCGAGCGCGCCAACCGCCTGCTGGAGAAGGACATCATCGCCGTCGACCTGCGGATGCCCGACCGGGTCGTGGTCCGCCTCACCGAGGAGGCCGCGGCCGCCCGGGCCGAGGCCTCGAAGAAGACGAAGAAGGGGACGGCGACGTGAGCCCAGCCCAGGCGCTCCTTTCGACCACCCGCCGCCCCGCCCGTTCCCCGTCTTTCGCCGGTCAGCGCTGATGCATTCCCAACACGGCCTCACGCCCCGCTTGAAACCGCTCTCGGCGCGTCGCAGCACCACGCTGTCGGTGCTCGACATCGGCACGAGCAAGGTGGTCTGCCTCATCGCCGAGCTGCAGCCGGCCGAGGCCCTTTCGACGCTGAAGGGCCGCACGCACCTCGCCCGCATCATCGGCATCGGCCACCAGCGCTCGCACGGGCTGAAGGGCGGCGCGATCGTCGACCTCGAAGCCGCCGAGGGCGCGATCCGGCAGGCGGTGCACGCCGCCGAGCGGATGGCCAAGGTCGAGGTCCAGTCGGTCATCGTCAACATGAGCGGCGGGCGCCTCGCCTCGCAGCACTTCCAGGCGCGGGTCAACGTCCGCACCGGCACGGTCACCGGCGCCGACGTGGAGCGCGTCCTCGAGGCCGCGAGCGCCCACGGCGTCAGCCCCGGCCGCGCCGTGCTCCACGCGCTGCCGACCGGCTACGCGCTGGACGGCCAGGGCGCGGTGATCGACCCCTCGGGCATGATCGGCGAGGCCCTCGGGGTCGACCTCCACGTGGTCACCGCGGAGGCCGCCGCCGCCCGCAACGTCATGCTGGCGATCGAGCATTGCCATCTCGGCGTCGAGGCGGTGATCGCCACCCCCTACGCCGCCGGCCTCTCGGCGCTCGTCGACGACGAGGCCGAGATGGGCGTCTGCGTCGTCGACATGGGCGGCGGCACCACGAGCTTCGGCGTGTTCTCCGGCGGGCACCTCGTCCACACCGACGCGATCGCCGTCGGCGGCCATCACGTCACCATGGACATCGCCCGCGGGCTCTCCACTCGGGTCGCTGCGGCCGAGCGGCTGAAGACGCTCTACGGCTCGGCCATCGCCACCCCCTCGGACGAGCGCGACATGATCGCGGTCCACGGCGTCGGCGAGGACGAGGGCGAGACCCCGAACCACGTTCCGCGCTCGCAGCTGGTGCGGATCATCAAGCCGCGGGTCGAGGAGGTGGTCGAACTCGTCCGCGACCGCCTGCGCGCCGCGGGCTTCGCCGCCCAGGCGGGGCGCCGGGTGGTGCTGACAGGCGGCGCGAGCCAGCTCGTCGGCCTGCCCGAGGTCACCCGCCGGGTGATGCAGGGCCAGGTCCGGATCGGGCGTCCGCTCGGCATCCGCGGCCTGCCCGAGGCGGCCAAGGGTCCGGCCTTCTCGGCCGCGGTCGGCCTGCTGGTCTACCCGCAGGTGGCGCATGCCGAGCACTTCGAGCCGCGGGGCCAGCGCGCCTTCGCCGGCACGGGGACCGACGGGTACATCGGCCGCGTCTACGAGTGGCTGAAGCAGGGTTTCTAGGCGTTTTCCCGGGCGCCCTCTCGCGCCCGGCCTCGACGAATCGGCGTCTCCTCGACGGAGGCGCTCCGGACAACGCGTTAAAGGTCACGAAGGGCTCGACACCATGGCCATCTCTCTCCAGGCGCCTGACATCCGCGAACTCAAGCCCCGCATCACCGTGTTCGGTGTCGGCGGCGCCGGCGGCAACGCCGTCAACAACATGATCGAGTCGGGCCTGCTGGGCTGCGAGTTCGTCGTCGCCAACACCGACGCCCAGGCGCTGACCTCCTCGAAGGCCGAGCGCGTGATCCAGATGGGCCTCGGCGTGACGCAAGGGCTCGGCGCCGGCTCGCACCCGGAGGTCGGCTCGGCCGCCGCCGACGAGGTGATCGACGAGATCCGCGACCAGCTCTCGGGCGCGCACATGTGCTTCATCACCGCCGGCATGGGCGGCGGCACCGGCACGGGTGCCGCCCCCGTCATCGCCCGGGCGGCGCGCGACATGGGCATCCTCACCGTCGGCGTCGTGACGAAGCCGTTCCAGTTCGAGGGCCTGCGCCGCATGCGCACCGCTGAAGCCGGCATCCAGGAGCTCCAGGCCGCCGTCGACACCCTGATCGTGATCCCGAACCAGAACCTGTTCCGGGTCGCCAACGAGAAGACCACCTTCGCCGACGCCTTCGCGATGGCCGACCAGGTGCTCTACTCGGGCGTTGCCTGCATCACCGACCTGATGGTCAAGGAAGGCCTGATCAACCTCGACTTCGCCGACGTGCGCGCGATCATGCGCGGCATGGGCAAGGCGATGATGGGCACCGGCGAAGCGAGCGGCGAGAAGCGCGCCAGCCGCGCGGCCGAGGCCGCCATCGCCAACCCGCTCCTCGACGACGTCTCGATGAAGGGCGCCCGCGGCCTGCTGATCTCGATCACCGGCGGCGCCGACCTGACCCTGTACGAGCTGGACGAAGCCGCCACCCGCATCCGCGAGGAGGTCGACCAGGAAGCCAACATCATCCTCGGCGCCACCTTCGACGAGAGCCTCGACGGCATCATCCGCGTCTCGGTGGTCGCCACCGGCATCGAGCCGGCGCTGATCTCGGCCAACTCCCCGAACAACAAGGAGATCGCCGAGACCGAGCAGCGCATCGCCGAGGTCGCCGAGCGCCTGCGCTCCGAGGCCCGCTCGCGCGCCGCGCAGAACGCCCCGAGCTTTCGCGCCGCGGCCGAGCCGGCCGTGACCCAGGTTCAGGCGGCCCCCGTCCAGCCCGTGCGCCAGGCGGCGCCCGAGCCGGTGCATCAGCCCGAGATGCGGATGGAGCCGGCGCCCGTGATGCGCGACGACATCATGCTGACCCAGGCCCAGCCCCGCGC